>NZ_JBFRVF010000003.1:0-173608 GCF_041475025.1 Vibrio sp. 10N.222.49.C12
AGGTCTGTAGCGCTTGGAATGGATTTCTTGAGTGCAAAGATCGCGTCACAAAAATGTGTACAAGAGATTGGATTGACCTGATCAGTTAATTTTCCGGATTGGTATAATATACGCCATTAGCAAAGCCGCGGATTCTCCTACTTACCAAAACAGCGCGTGTTGGGAGTCTAAACCTCCAACCTTTCCATATACTAAGCCTCAGCAGAAATACTGGGGCTTTTTTGTATCTGCTGCTTCTACGAAGTAATGTTGGGATAACTAGGCGCTCCTAGCTCACCTGCGTGCTCGAATCTCCGGAGTGCCTACTCATTCCAGCCTTGCCATATTTAAGACTCTAGTCTGCACGTCTCGGCAGAAATGCTAGCGCTTTTTATTCCTGTCATTTTTACAAGTATCACTTGAAGTACCATGTGTTCCTTTAGCTATCTCTATCGAACACTGATTTAGTGCAGCCTTGCTGTATTTAATGACTTAGTTCAAAGCTAAAGCTTTCTGTTCACCACTCATCTAGCTCCGTAGTCCTGTTAATAACTAACGCTATTCTAGCGAGACGTTGAGTCCCGTTATTTTTGTTTCCAGGTGAAAGGTGAAGTCTTTCGATTGAAGCTTATATAACTTGAGAGTGGGTTATTGGGTAGACTAGCGAGTGCGCACAAGAACGAGTTCTCTGTATGACTTAAGCTCCTTAAAGAGTTCTGTCCACCCACATTAAGGCTTTCGATTACTCAAATATTAGCGGTATCAAATATCGATATGAGCTCTATGTTCCACGCATATCTTTCAGCGATAGCTCCAGTATGGGAATTGGTGAGTTCGACTTTCATTGGGTATAAAAAAGGCCACCTAAAGTAGGCGGCCTTGGTTGATCTATTTAGATATTAATCTAGCTCTTTCTCTGCTTGCTTTGCTTTCTCTATCATAGGAGTGATTGTTGAGCCTTGAACTAGAATAGAGAACACAACAACGGCGTATGTCATGACAAGGATTATCTCTTTTACATCTATTGCTTTGTCTTCAATTACCCAGATACCTGAAGGGATTGAAAGTGCCATGGCTAGTGCTAAGCCACCGCGTAAACCACCCCAAGTTAGGATCTTAATCGACCACGGGTTGTAAGTTCTAAAGCGTTTAAATCCGATGTAAGACAAGAAAACACTCAAGTAACGTGCACTCAATACTAGAGGGACTGCGAACGCCATTAAGATCCAATCTTCTTGGTGGAATTTGAATAACAGCATCGACATACCAATTAGTAGGAATAATACGCCGTTTAAGAATTCATCTATCAATTCCCAGAAATGATCTAAGTGATCTTCACTCTCTTTTGAGAATCCGATAAAGCGAGTCCAGTTACCAATCATGATACCTGAGACCACCATCGCTAATGGGCCTGATACATGTAGAACTTCAGCAAACGCATAACCAGCAGTTGGAATGCCGATGGTTAATAGCAACTCCATCGAGTGGTCGTCGGTGTTGCTGATTAGGTAATGGAATACAAGACCTAAAACAAAACCGTAGACGATGCCGCCAATTGCCTCTTGAACGAATAGCATGGTCACACTACCGACGGTTGGCGCTTCTGTGCCGAATGCGATAGTAAATAGGGTTACGAAGATAACTAAGCCAAAACCATCGTTGAATAGAGATTCTCCCTCGATTTGAGTAGAGATTCTTCTGGGAGCGTCGAGTTTCTTTACTATTGCTAGCACGGCGATGGGATCGGTTGGAGAGATTAGCGAGCCAAAGAGTAGGCAGTAAATCAGATCAAATTGAATACCGATGAACTGGCAAAACCCGTACAGCACAAAACCGATAAAGAATGTTGAAAACAGCGTAGCACCTAACGCGAGTACTGTTATTTCCCATTTCTGGTCTTTTAGGTTTGGTAATTTGATTCCCAAACCGCCTGCAAATAGTAAGAATCCTAATATCCCTTTTAGAAGGAAATCTTCAAAATTGATACTGGCAACGGTCTCTGAGGCAATGTCTGCCAATTGGAACCAATTATTTTGTCCCGCAATGATAATCAATAGAGATAACATCATTGAGCCAGCTGTGATGGCGATGGTTGTCTGCATTTTACCAATTTTTGTATTCACGAAAGCAATAAGCATGGCTGCAGCGGACAAGAAGCATAAGGTGTAATAGACCGACATTGGGATTCCAACATGTAACAAAGTATGAATATGAATTTTCGTTGTCTCATGCTCAAATAGCAAACATTTTTTTGTCATGACTCAGTAATCAATTTCCTTTTTTAGACGTCTAGACTCCTTTTTAATGTGTGATAGGATGGAGGGATAATTAAAGGAATGAGGTTGTACCGTGGGAAGTAATGTAAGGCAAAAGATTGACGCTCTGTTGAAGCAACGAATTTTACTGATTGATGGTGGCATGGGCACCATGATTCAGGATTATAAATTGGAAGAGCAAGACTATCGTGGTGAACGCTTTGCTGATTGGCACAGTGACTTGAAGGGCAACAATGACCTTTTAGTTCTTACACAGTCTAAGCTTATCAAAGATATCCATATGGAGTATTTGGAAGCTGGGGCTGACATCCTCGAAACCAATACCTTTAACGCTACAACCATCGCTATGGCCGACTATGATATGGAAAGCCTTAGTGAAGAGATTAACTTTGCTGCTGCCAAGCTTGCTCGTGAAGCAGCTGATGAATGGACTGCAAAGACCCCAGATAAACCTCGCTTCGTCGCGGGTGTATTAGGTCCAACCAACCGAACTTGTTCTATCTCGCCTGATGTAAACGATCCAGGTTACCGTAATGTTAGCTTTGACGAACTGGTTGAAGCCTATTCTGAATCGACTCGCGCGCTCATTAAGGGCGGTTCAGATTTAATTCTTATTGAAACTATCTTTGATACGTTAAACGCGAAAGCGTGTGCCTTTGCCGTTGAATCTGTTTTTGAAGAGGTGGGTATTGCTCTTCCAGTGATGATTTCCGGTACCATCACTGACGCATCAGGTCGTACCCTTTCAGGACAGACGACAGAAGCATTCTACAACGCCCTTCGTCATGTAAAACCAATCTCATTTGGATTGAACTGTGCATTGGGCCCTGATGAACTGCGTGAGTATGTCGGTGAGATGTCTCGTATCTCAGAGTGCAATGTTTCTGCTCACCCTAATGCGGGTTTGCCTAATGCATTTGGCGAGTATGACCTTTCTCCTGAGGATATGGCTGAACATGTTAAAGAGTGGGCTGAAAGTGGCTTCTTGAACCTAATTGGTGGGTGTTGTGGTACTACTCCAGAGCATATCCGTCAAATGGCTGAGGCCGTTGAAGGTGTAACGCCGCGTCAATTGCCAGACTTACCAGTTTCTTGTCGTCTTTCGGGACTAGAGCCACTGACGATAGCTAAAGAATCTTTGTTCGTGAATGTAGGTGAGCGGACCAATGTTACCGGCTCTGCACGCTTTAAGCGCCTTATCAAAGAAGAGCTCTACGACGAAGCCTTGAGTGTAGCTCGAGAGCAAGTCGAGAATGGTGCTCAAATTATCGATATCAACATGGATGAAGGGATGCTAGACGCCGAGGCGTGTATGGTTAAATTCCTGAATCTATGTGCTTCAGAACCTGAAATCTCGAAAGTACCTGTTATGGTCGATTCTTCTAAGTGGGAAGTTATCGAAGCTGGCCTAAAGTGTATTCAAGGCAAAGGCATCGTTAACTCAATCTCTCTAAAAGAAGGCAAAGAGAAGTTTGTTGAGCAAGCCAAATTAGTTCGTCGTTATGGTGCTGCTGTGATCGTGATGGCGTTTGATGAAGTCGGGCAGGCTGATACTCGAGAGCGTAAAGTCGAAATCTGTACCAATGCCTACAACATTCTTGTTGATGAAGTCGGTTTCCCACCAGAAGATATTATTTTTGACCCGAATATTTTCGCAGTGGCTACTGGTATCGATGAGCATAATAACTATGCGGTTGATTTCATTGAAGCAGTAGGAGACATCAAACGCGATCTCCCGCATGCGATGATCTCTGGCGGTGTGTCGAATGTTTCATTCTCATTCCGTGGTAATAACTACGTCCGTGAGGCTATTCACGCGGTATTCCTATATCACTGTTTTAAAAACGGTATGGATATGGGCATTGTAAACGCTGGTCAGTTGGAAATTTACGATAATGTTCCAGAAGATCTGCGTGATGCTGTTGAAGATGTCGTACTAAACCGTCGTGATGATTCGACTGAAAGATTGCTGGATATGGCGACCGAATACCTAGAGCGTGCTGTTGGTAAGGTTGAAGATAAATCTGCATTAGAGTGGCGAACTTGGCCTGTAGAGAAGCGTTTGGAGCACTCTTTGGTAAAAGGTATCACCGACTTTATTGTTGAAGATACCGAAGAAGCTCGTGTTAATGCCTCTCGTCCTATTGAAGTGATTGAAGGTCCTCTAATGGACGGAATGAACGTTGTTGGTGACCTGTTTGGTGAAGGTAAGATGTTCTTACCACAGGTTGTAAAGTCTGCGCGTGTGATGAAACAGGCGGTTGCCCATTTAGAACCATTCATTAATGCATCCAAAGAAGTGGGCGCAACTAACGGTAAGATTTTGTTAGCGACCGTTAAAGGTGACGTTCACGATATCGGTAAAAATATCGTTGGTGTGGTTTTACAGTGTAATAACTACGAAATTATCGACTTAGGTGTGATGGTTTCTTGCGAGAAGATTCTCAAGGTAGCGAAAGAAGAGAATGTCGACATTATTGGCCTGTCTGGGCTGATTACACCGTCTCTTGATGAAATGGTACATGTTGCTAAAGAAATGGAGAGACAGGGTTTCAAGCTGCCTCTTCTGATTGGCGGCGCAACCACATCTAAAGCTCACACAGCAGTTAAGATTGAGCAGAATTATTCAGAACCTGTTGTATACGTAAATAATGCCTCGCGTGCAGTGGGTGTTTGTACTTCACTACTTTCTGATGAATTGAAACCCGCTTTCGTTGAGAAGCTGGATATCGATTACGATCGCGTTCGAGATCAGCACAATCG
This sequence comes from Vibrio sp. 10N.222.49.C12, assembly GCF_041475025.1. Classification (NCBI taxonomy): domain Bacteria; kingdom Pseudomonadati; phylum Pseudomonadota; class Gammaproteobacteria; order Vibrionales; family Vibrionaceae; genus Vibrio; species Vibrio sp. 10N.222.49.C12. Next base: position 5,019 of record NZ_JBFRVF010000003.1, read on the forward strand.
TAAGAAGCCTCGTACCAAGCCTGTCACGCTTGAAAGAGCTCGTGCCAATAAAGTTGCTATCGATTGGGATGCGTATACGCCACCGGCACCCGCTAAGCCGGGAGTTCATATCTTCAATGATTTTGATGTGGCAACTTTGCGTCAGTATATCGATTGGACTCCATTCTTTATGACATGGTCATTGGTTGGTAAATACCCTGCAATCCTTGATCATGAGGAAGTGGGTGAAGAGGCAAAACGTTTATTCAAAGATGCTAATGATTTACTGGATCGCGTAGAGAAAGAGAAATTACTTGAAGCGCGTGGCATGTGTGCCATGTTCCCAGCGAACAGTGTTGGTGATGATATTGAGGTGTATACCGATGAATCTCGTACCGAAGTTCTAAAAGTTCTACACAATCTTCGTCAACAAACAGAGAAACCAAAAGGTTTTAACTATTGCCTGTCAGATTACATTGCGCCAAAAGAAAGCGGTAAAGCGGACTGGATTGGTGGCTTTGCGGTGACGGGTGGTATTGGTGAGCGAGAGCTGGCTGATGAATATAAAGCGAAAGGCGATGACTACAACGCGATTATGATTCAGGCGGTTGCTGACCGATTGGCTGAAGCGTTCGCGGAATATCTGCATAAAGAAGTGAGAAAGGATATCTGGGGTTACTCGCCAGATGAGAATTTGTCTAACGACGATTTGATTCGAGAGAAATACCAAGGTATTCGTCCAGCTCCAGGTTACCCTGCTTGCCCTGAGCATACAGAGAAAGGCACGTTGTGGGAGCTGATGGACGTTGAAAAGGCAATCGACATGTCATTAACGACAAGCTACGCGATGTGGCCTGGTGCTTCGGTATCTGGTATGTACTTCTCACATCCTGATGCCCGATACTTTGCTATTGCACAGATTCAACAGGATCAAGTGGATAGCTATGCTGACCGCAAAGGTTGGGATATGTTAGAAGCCGAGAAGTGGTTAGGTCCTAACATTAACTAGTTTGAATCTATGATGAGCTTTGATTCGTAAAGTAAAAAGAGAAAGGGTTGCTGAATAGCAACCCTTTTTGTATTTGTGATTTATCTGTCGATGATAAACGGACTTTCTATTCAAATAATTCTTGGTGCAGTTTTTGAATCGCCAACTTAGAAACAGATTCATTTAGTAAGAAGCACAGGTTGTGTGGGCTTGCACCGTAACAAATCATGCGTAGGTTGAAGTCTTCAAGAGTGCCGAAGACCTGCTTTGCATAGCCTTTGCTTTCACTCATGTTGTTACCAATAAGAGCAACAAGGCATAGGTCGTGTTCAATATCTACAGAACACAGCTCCTCAAGCTCAATGCGAGCGGCTTCAGGTAACTCAGGGGCACCACCAGAGGTATCCGTTTGATCGAGTGTTAGTGAAACACTGATCTCTGAAGTGGTGATAAGATCGACCGAGATCTTATGTTTAGCAAGGATCTCGAATACCTTTGCCAAGAAGCCATATGCATGGAACATGTTAGCACTGCGTAGCGTAACCATAGTTTGGTTGCAGCGTAGGGCAAGCGCTCTAAATAGAGGAGAGCTCTCAACTTCTTGACGAATCCAAGTACCACCGAGCTCTGGTGCTTTAGAAGAGCCGACAAATACCGGGATTTGGTGGCGTAATGCAGGTACTAGAGTCGATGGATGCAAGATCTTCGCACCAAAGTTTGCCATTTCCGATGCTTCACTAAAGCTGATCTCTGGGATAGGAGAAGCTTTAGGTGCAATACGAGGGTCAGTGGTGTAAATACCCGGAACATCCGTCCAGATTTCTAGACCAATCGCCTTTACAGATTCGGCAATCAATGCTGCTGAGTAATCACTGCCACCGCGGCCTAAAGTCGTGGTGTTGCCTTCGCTATCAGCACCGATAAAACCTTGTGTAACGACAACTTGTTGTTGGCAAAGTGGAATAAGTTTCTGTTGCGCTAGAGCGGCAATATCTTCTAGTTGAGGTTCGGCTTTACCAAAATCATCATTAGTACGCATCACATCTCTGATATCAAAGCGAACAGCAGGAGTGCCTCGTTCAGAGATGATCTGAGCCAAGATGTGTGTCGACATCAACTCGCCACATGCGACAAGGTGATCCGTCAGTTTAGTACTTGTTTGGAATGATGCGGCCTCTGCAGCGCTCGCAATGTCATCAAGAATGCTGTGGACTTCTTTTTCGATGCTGATTGGATCTGCGAGTTGGTCAAGAATTGCGTTGTGAATGTCCGCTAATTGCGCCATTAGTTCCTGACGACGAGCTTTGTCTTGAACACCATGTGCTAGTTCAACCAGCAAGTTAGTGACACCAGAGCATGCACTACTCACGACCAGTTTCGTGTTTGAGTTGTTTTCAATAATGGCAGCACAACGGCTCATTGCTTCAAAGTTGGCAACACTTGTTCCACCAAACTTAGCGACATTAAAAGAACCAGCTACATTAGATGCACTCACGATATATCTCCCACGACTTCCTAAAATAAAATTACGGTTGGGTAATCCAACGTCCGATGTTTTTCGAAGAGAGTTTTAGAGCAAAAAGAGAGGAATTATTAGAATAGTAACCTCAGAAGCTCTTCACCATATAGAAATGGCGACAGTTGACGGGATTCAGCCCGCTCAACCGATAATAAAGGTCCTGCATCCTTTTATTATCTCGGCACTGCTCCCCATAAATGTTTTGTATTGGAAATGCGGTTCCACAAAACATCTGCCTGGGCAGTGCTCCTCTTCTGCTAGATAGCCGTTTCATTGAACGTTTTTGTGGTAACAATGTCAATCCGTAACTTGAGATAATTGAAAAATAATTTTAACAATTATGTGACAGTGGTTTGACCTCAATACTTATGGCTAATTGCTGAGGTAATCAATTTGCTTTAGGGTGGATTGTTCACAACATTAACGTAAGGGATGTACATGTCTAATTTCACACTCACTACTGCTATCGATAGCTTTTATCCACCACACCGAACGTTAATGGGGCCTGGTCCTTCTGATATCTCACCTCAAGTGCTACAGGCTTTGAGCCGTCCAACCATAGGTCACCTAGATCCGCTGTTTATTGCGATGATGGATGAGCTTAAACAACTTCTTAAATACGCTTTTCAGACTGAAAACGAATTTACGATTGCCGTTTCTGCACCGGGCAGTGCAGGTATGGAGACCTGTTTTGTTAACTTGATTGAGCCTGGTGAAAAGGTGATTGTTTGTCGTAACGGTGTCTTCGGTGAGCGTATGCGAGAAAACGTGGTGCGTTGTGGTGGCGAAGCCATCCTTGTTGATGACGAATGGGGCAAGCCCGTTTCAGTTGAAAAGGTAGAACAAGCATTGGCAGAAAACCCCGATGCCGTTGCTGTTGCATTTGTGCATGCAGAGACATCAACCGGAGCGTTATCTGATGCTCAAGCTATCTCTGCTGTCGCTCGTCAGTTTGATGCGTTAACGATTGTTGATGCAGTGACATCATTAGGTGGTGTGCCATTGCTGGTTGATGAGTGGCAGCTTGATGCGGTTTATTCTGGCAGCCAAAAGTGTCTGTCTTGTGTGCCAGGGCTATCTCCAGTGACTTTCTCTCAGCGTGCGGTTGATAAAATGAAAGCCCGTAAAGCACCAGTGCAAAGCTGGTTTTTGGATCAAAGTTTAGTATTAGGTTACTGGAGTGGAGAAGGTAAGCGTAGCTACCACCATACCGCACCCGTGAACAGCCTTTATGCTCTGCATGAGTCGCTGGTTTTGTTGAAAAATGAAGGCTTAGATAATGCGTGGTCTCGTCATCATGCGATGCACCAAGAGCTTAAAGAAGGCGTAGAAGCTCTAGGGTTAAAGTTTGTGGTTGATGAAGAGAGCCGCCTGCCGCAGCTTAATGCACTTTATTTCCCAGAAGGAATTGATGAGGCTAAGATCAGAACGCAGCTTTTAGAAGAATATAATCTTGAAATCGGTGCTGGGCTTGGCTCTTTGGCTGGTAAGGCATGGCGTATCGGCCTAATGGGTTACGGTGCTCGTAAAGAGAATGTCGCGTTGTGCCTAAAAGCGCTAAAAGATGTTTTGAAGTAGCTGCATGAACTGAAATTAAAAAGAAAAGCGCACGAGAGATCGTGCGATTTTTTGTATCTACCCCAAGCTCCTACTGCCTACTAAGTGAAGCTTGCGTTGCGAATTCTTAACATTATTCTGCAGACGAAACGTTATCTTCTGCTTGTGACACTTTCTTATACTGAACCTTTGAAAAGTCTCTGTTAGGGAATAAAAAGTTCGCTTCGCTACGAATTTGCTCTGCTTTACTTTCTTCTCCTAGGCCTTGATACGCCAGAATCAGATTGCTGTAGAAAGCCGGTCTTGGTTTGCTCTTAATGATCTCCAGTGACCAATCGATGTAAGGCTGTATAAGGCTCGGGTCGGCTTTGTAGAGGCCGATATTAAGGTAAGTGCTGTATATATCCCAATCGTAGCGATCTTTCCACACCACTGGGTTCGTTACCTGCTTAAGAATGTCCGGATTTTTCGGCTTAGACAGTTCAAACTTAGTCAGTACATAGTTGGTGTGCAGGGCGCTCAACATATAAAAACTGACCAAAATAGGGAGCACTAGGCTCAACACTCTAAATAGGGTCTTGCTGATGATACTGAACGACTGTTGATAATGTCGGGAAGAGCGCTGATCTACCCAGTAAATCAATATAATGAATGTTATCCAGTGAATCGCCGAGTGGTAAAAAGGATACTCAAGTTGAGAGTGCAAAAGGATTGGGATAAATAACGCGAGCAGGGCTAGACGTGTTCCCTTTGCTGAACTTGTTATGCGTGACATCACCAATATTGCAGCAATCAAGATTCCGATGATTGGTACAATCCCCCCTTCAACTCCCCAAAACAGGAACTCATTGTGCGGGTGATCCATTGAAGGAAGACCTGGATGATAGTTCGAGTTGAGTTGATGTTGGCGAGCTGTATATAGCGTGTATTCAGACTCAAATTTCCCGTAACCATAACCTGTAAATGGCTTTTCGATCATCATATCTAAAGCTTGCGGGAACGTATAAGCGCGCGGGCTTTCTAGGTTTGCTCTCTTGCTAGCGAGGCTATCAGTCGCACTTAGGCTGATCACCGTAAAAGCGACGACGACACCGACGAGCACTGATGCGCACCATCCGTAGAAGCGTTTCTTGGTCGAGAACTTGTATAGATAGGGCAGAATGCAGATAAACCCAATGACAGCGGCCAACCATCCGGTACGTGATGCAATGATGATCAGCAAGGGCACGGTTAAGGTTGGAGTTAAATACAGTAGGAATGATTCGCTGATCTTATGGTTATATTTAGCCGGCTGCCTTGCTAAAAGGTAAGCGGACAGCACAAAACCAGTAGCAAGAAAGCTTGCCATTACATTCGGTTGTTGAAATATCCCATATGGTCGGTTTGCAGCAGTGTTGTAGCCAAATAGGTTGCCAGGTTCTAATAAGAAATATTGCACATAGCCAAATAGTGCTTGTATAACAACAGCAAGTACAATGAACCACAACATACGTTGCTTGTGTTTATTGCTGAACTTAAATTGCTGCAGCACCACAAATAAGGCAAAGCCCGCCCACAATCCAAGCAAGCGTCCTGACGCTCCTTGAGGTGCAGCATTGCTGTATAAAATGGGTAGCGTGAGTATGATGCAGCTAATCAACAAGCCAATTGTTAATTTGGAATACTTGAGTACTCGATTGGTCGCGAGTTGGTAAAAGCCAATCGCTAGCGTGAAGCTTAGCGCTAGCCAAGTGGTAGGGTTAAAGGATAGAGCAAGGCCCGAACCACCAGGATTCGGCATAAAAAAATGCATAGCTAACAAGAATACAACAGCTAAAGAAGCCAGAAATGCTTTGTTGAGTGGTAGCTGAGTGACCTGATTTTCTAGCTGAGTACCGCTAGTGTGTATTGTTGCCATAAATCCCTAACCTTATAAAAACAGAGCTTGTTCCTTCTGAAACAAGCTCTGTTACTTTAACATTTTTCTGTCTGCCCGCAGGGCGCTATTTTACACCTACTTCAAATTTAACATAGGCTTAAGGAAGCGAGCAGTGTGTGAACCTTCGACTAACGCCACATCTTCAGGTGTACCCTCTGCAACAATCTCACCACCACCTTGCCCACCTTCTGGGCCAAGATCTAGGATCCAGTCTGCTGTTTTAACGACATCTAGGTTGTGCTCAATCACGACAACTGTATTACCGTGATCACGCAGTCTATGTAATACCGTCAGTAGCTGCTGGATATCGTGGAAATGAAGGCCTGTTGTTGGCTCATCGAGAATGTATAAGGTTTTTCCCGTGTCTCGTTTAGACAGTTCACGCGCTAATTTAACACGCTGAGCTTCACCACCAGATAAGGTTGTTGCCGCTTGTCCGAGGCGAATGTAGGAAAGGCCAACATCCATCAATGTTTGCAGCTTACGAGCGATAACAGGCACAGGGTTGAAGTATTCTCGAGCATCTTCCACTGTCATCTCTAGAACTTCGTCTATGGTTTTTCCTTTGTATCGAACTTCTAGAGTTTCACGGTTATAACGCTTACCTTTACACACATCACAAGGCACATACACATCGGGTAAGAAGTGCATCTCTACCTTGATTACGCCGTCTCCCTGACAAGCCTCACAACGACCACCACGAACGTTAAAGCTGAATCGACCTGGCTTGTAACCACGAGAACGTGATTCCTGAGTGCCCGCGAATAGTTCACGAATAGGGGTGAAAATCCCTGTGTAGGTCGCAGGGTTTGATCTTGGTGTACGACCGATAGGGCTTTGATCTATGTCGATTACCTTATCAAAATGTTCTAACCCTTTAATCTTTTTGTGCTTTGCTGGAACTGCAGTCGTGGCACCGTTTAATTGAGTGTGGGCGACTTTAAAGAAGGTATCGTTGATAAGCGTTGATTTACCCGAACCTGATACGCCCGTAATACAACTGAACAAGCCAACAGGAATTGTCGCGGTCACATTCTTTAGGTTGTTCCCCGTTGCGCCAACGATCTCGACGACCTTTTTCTTGTCGATAGGCGTTCTCTTTTCAGGCACTGCAATTTCTTTAGCACCGCTCAGGTATTGGCCTGTCAAAGAGTTCGGGTTTTCGATGATGTCTTGCATGGTACCTTCTGCCACCACGTGACCACCGTGCACCCCTGCTCCTGGACCGATATCGATAACATGGTCAGCACAACGAATTGCATCTTCGTCATGTTCCACAACAAGTACCGTATTACCTAAGTCTCTCAGGTGAATTAAGGTTTGCAATAGACGTTCATTATCGCGCTGGTGGAGACCAATTGATGGCTCATCAAGTACATACATAACGCCAACTAAACCGGCACCGATTTGGCTCGCCAAACGAATACGTTGCGCCTCACCACCAGACAGCGTTTCAGCACTGCGTGATAGGTTAAGGTAGTTCAAACCAACGTTGACTAAGAAATGCAGACGATCATTGATCTCTTTCATCACTTTATCTGCGATCTGCCCACGTTGACCGTCTAGCTTCAATTCTTGGAAAAATTGTAGTGCGTCAGCAATGCTAAGTTCAACGATTTCCGGAAGTGTTGTATCACCAATGAAAACATTACGAGCTTCTAATCTCAGGCGAGTGCCATCACAGCTAGAGCACGATTTGGTTGAGATGTATTTAGCAAGATCTTCACGCACTGCGCTCGATTCAGTATCACGGTAACGGCGCTCCAAGGTATTTAAAATGCCCTCAAATGGATGACGCTTAACCCGAATATCACCTCGGTCATTGATGTACTTGAATTCCACTTCAGTACGACCTGATCCTTTTAGAATGATCTCTTGAGTCTTTTTCGGTAGAGAATTAAATGGCGCATACAGATCAAAACCATAATGTTCTGACAGCGACGTTAGCATTTGGAAATAGTAGTAGTTCTTTTGATCCCAACCTTTTATCGCACCTTCAGCAATGCTTAGGTTCTCATCTAAAATCACTCGGCTTGGATCAAAATACTGTTGAACACCAAGACCATCACACGTACCACATGCTCCTGCCGGGTTATTAAATGAGAACAGGCGAGGCTCAAGCTCTTGCATGCTGTAACCACATTTAGGACAAGCGAAGTTAGCAGAGAATACGATCTCTTCTTGATCCGTTTCGTCCATCCAGCCGACGACAGCGATACCGCCAGAGAGCTCTAATGTGGTCTCGAATGACTCGGCTAAACGCTGTTGAAGATCATGACGAACCTTGAATCTGTCTACCACAACTTCAATGGTGTGCTTCTTATGAAGTTCAAGTGCTGGTGGATCGGATAGATCACAGGTTTCACCATCAATTCGGGCTCGGATAAAGCCTTGCGCAGCTAAGTTTTCCAGTGTTTTAACATGCTCACCTTTGCGCTCTTTGACAATCGGTGCCATCAACATCATCTTTGAGCCTTGAGGCAGTTCTAAGACCTTATCGACCATTTGACTGATGGTTTGTGCTGCTAGAGGGATGTTGTGATCTGGACAGCGAGGTTCGCCTACTCGCGCATACAATAATCTGAGGTAATCATAGACTTCGGTAATGGTACCGACGGTTGAGCGAGGGTTATGTGAAGTCGATTTTTGTTCTATTGAGATAGCTGGAGACAGACCTTCAATATGGTCGACATCAGGCTTTTCCATAAGAGATAGAAATTGACGAGCGTAAGCAGACAGAGATTCAACATAACGACGCTGACCTTCTGCGTAGAGTGTGTCAAACGCAAGTGACGACTTTCCTGAACCCGATAATCCGGTGATGACAGTCAGTTTGTCACGTGGAATGGTTAGGTTGACGTCTTTGAGGTTATGCGTACGAGCGCCTCTAATTTCTATTTTATCCATCTCAATAGACCATGTAATTTTAAGTGGCTAAAGTATTACATAGAGTGAGATTTGTGCAAAGTTTTACTGGATAAAAAAACAGTAAGCAAAAAGGGCGACTCAAAGAGTCGCCCTTTCTAAAATCAGTAACGTTAGTGATTAACCAGTCGTTATGCTTCTTTCTTGGTCGAGTGTTTACCTAGCTCGATTTGCTGCTGGTCTTTCTTGTATAGGTTTTCGAAGCAGTAGTTTGTTGCTTCGATATAGCCTTCAACACTACCACAGTCAAAACGTTGGCCTTTAAATTTGTAAGCCAATACACAGCCTGCTTTTGCCTGTTTTAGCAATGCATCAGTGATCTGGATTTCGCCGCCTTTACCTGGTTCTGTCTGCTCGATTAATTCAAAGATATCTGGAGTCAGAATATAACGACCAATGATCGCTAGGTTGCTTGGTGCTGTACCTTGCTCTGGCTTCTCTACCATGTCATCAACTCGGAAAAGGTCATCTTTGATCATTTCGCCAGAGATAACACCGTACTTGTGAGTCTCTTCTTCTGGAACTTCTTGTACAGCAACAATAGAACAGCGGAACTGTTTGTATAGCGCAACCATCTGAGCTAGCACGCCTTGTTGCTCGTTCACACAAAGGTCATCAGCAAGTACTACTGCGAACGGTTCATCGCCTACAAGTTCGCGACCCGTTAAAATAGCATGGCCAAGGCCTTTCATCTCACGTTGACGAATGTAGGTGAAGTTTGCCGCTTCAATCGTTTCACGGATATTAACCAATAGGTCTTCTTTATTGGTGCCGCTAATCTGGTGCTCAAGCTCGTAGTTTTTATCAAAGTGATCCATGATCGAGTGCTTACCACGTCCAGTAACGATGCACATTCCATCCATACCAGCTTCGATAGCTTCCTCTACACCGTATTCAATCAGAGGTTTGTTTACTACAGGCATCATTTCTTTAGGCATTGACTTGGTTGCAGGTAAAAAACGTGTACCGTAGCCAGCTGCCGGGAAAAGGCACTTTTTGATCATGATAAGACCCTTTATCTATAATAATTATGGATTCAACCTGAGTGGTTGATATTTCTGAGGGCAACTCTAGCATAAGTTATGTCGAAAATTCAGCAACAATAGCCATGGTTTACTAGAGCTTCCCTCAAAATTATCGTCAGACTAAGAGGTGGGTCGATTATGCAAGCAGGTTCTGGTTTGCCCATGCTATCGCTTGAACTCTATTTTTTACCGCAAGCTTACGGAATATTTGATAGAGGTGAGATTTAACCGTGAACTCACTAATAAACAAGTCATCGGCGATTTGTGTGTTTGAAGACCCGGATTGAAGACAGCGAATCACCTGGATCTCACGAATGGTTAAATCAACATTGGTTGGTGTGGTGTTGGTATTGACCATATTGCGATAATAAAACAATAGTTGATTGGTTACCTTCCTTGGCAGCCAGTTATCGCCATCAATGACTTCTTGAAGACCACGAGCAATCTTGTCCTTTTGTTCAGTGTTGTAAAAGAGTCCTTTTAGTACCCCATAGGTAAGAAGCTCTGAGGTTGGAAGTTGCTGGGGGACATTGAATAAAATGATTTCGTGATTTTTCCACATAACAGTCAGGTTAGGACAAATAATCAGTAGTTGTGGTACCTCTCTGTAATCGACGAGCAAGATCCGGTTACTCTGCTTTCTATCAACTAGCATTAATTCGTCGGGTGTCATTTTGTAGAGAACAATAGATAAATGCTTTTCTATCTCTTTTACATGTAGATAGGTATCGTTTGGGTCGATGCACAGAAAGTGTAAAGTGCGAGCGTATCTTGATTTTCTCATTGAAACGTCCTGTTTGAGTGGGATTAGATTCCACGTTGTCATGCAGGCTTTAGCTTCTCTAGCGCCTTGATAGTGACTTGCGTTGAATATCAATTATCAAAGTAAATGAGTGGTTTGTAAGTGGAGAAAAAAGCAACATCGCTCTGAATATCATGATTTGTTACGTTTTTATTCTTTGTAGTGAGGAGAGAATAGGAATGCGATTTATCACTGTAGAAAAGCATGCTATTCTTGTGCGCTAAAATTTTCTGAGACTATGAATTTAGACGGAGCAAATCATGGCTAGCCGTGGAGTTAACAAAGTTATATTAGTGGGTAACCTAGGTAATGACCCTGAAATTCGTTACATGCCAAATGGCGGCGCAGTAGCGAACATTACCATTGCAACGTCAGAGTCATGGCGTGATAAAGCAACTGGCGAGCAGCGTGAAAAAACAGAATGGCACCGTGTTGCTCTGTTTGGCAAGCTTGCGGAAGTTGCTGGTGAGTACCTACGTAAAGGTTCTCAAGTTTACATTGAAGGTCAACTTCAAACTCGTAAATGGCAAGATCAAAGCGGTCAAGATCGCTACACAACTGAAGTGGTTGTTCAAGGCTTCAATGGTGTAATGCAAATGCTTGGCGGCCGTGCTCAAGGTGGTGCTCCTGCTCAAGGTGGCATGGGTAACAACCAACAGCAAGGTGGTTGGGGTCAGCCACAGCAGCCACAGCAACAACAATACAGTGCTCCCGCTCAACAGCAGCCAAAAGCACCTCAACAAGCTCCTCAGCAGGCTCAACCTCAATATAATGAGCCGCCAATGGATTTTGATGATGACATCCCATTTTGATCCCTGTTTTTAATATATTATAAAGACAGTATTAAATTGGAAAAAGCCGCGTTCATCGCGGCTTTTTGTTACCTACAATTCTTAACGCTTTATTTACAACGTCAATTTATAGTATAAGTAGCAATACGGTATAATGTGAGTTGAAAAGGATTTCGTTATTCATGAGATATACCCCGACACTAAAATTGAGCACCCGATTGGTCGCATTTGTCACAGTGATAGTGATCAGCGCGATGTTCATTCTTTTTATTGGTGGCACACTTTCCTTTAAGCGTATTGGACAGGAATATTTAGACCATTATTTGGTTGGTATTGTCGACGTTGTAGATAAAGAGATGGAAGATCCCGACGCCGCGTATTCAATGCAGCGTTGGATGCCTAAAATGTTGCAGGCGAGCAATATTGTTGAGATGAAACTCTCGAACAAGACTGGCATCGTCTATCGTTTCAAAGATACCTCCCCACAAATTGATCCCAATCGCCTTTATGAGAAAAGCTTCATTTTAGAGCGTAATGAAGGTTACCGAATCGAATTTAAAGCGCTTCCTCCTTATATTGGCTACAACTACTCAATGGAAGCGATGTGGTCAATTACTTTGGCTGTCGCATTGGTCTTGTTCTGTCTGGCTCGAGGTGTTCGTTGGTTGAAAGAGCAACTCATGGGTTCTGAGATCTTAGAAGAGCGAGGAAGAATGATCCTTGCTGGGCAGGTTGAACCTCACGCAAAGGGAGATGAGCGTGAATGGCCTTATACTGCAAGTGAAGCCTTAGATGTATTGATTGAAGAGCTACAAGATGCTCGTCAAGAACGAAGTCGCTTTGATACCTTTATTCGTACCCATACTTTCCTAGATAAACTCACGGGAACGGCAAACCGAGTTTTATTCGATAATAAGCTGGAATCGGCACTGCATGAAAGTGGTGCTCGAGGCGGTGTGTTACTGATACGTATCGACGAATGGGAGCAAGTTAGTGATGCTAACGATAAGCAAACCACAGACGGCTTTATTATTGAAGTCGGTGAAGTACTGTCGAATATCGTTCAACGCTATCCCGATGTCATTTTTTCTCGCTATTACGAAGCGGACTTTGCTGTATTTATCCCTCATCAGGGCGCAAAAGATATTGCGACCTTGGCTGCTCAGTGTTTAAGGCAGTTAGATAAGCTAACTCCGCCAGAGCCTTTAGAGTCGGATAACTGGTGTCATATTGGTGTGACCATGTATACCGAAGGTGAGCGTCATAGCCAGATCATGGATGAAACGGAAACGGCACTAAAGAGTGCTCAGTTAGAGCGTATTAATAACTGGAGCCGTTACCCGAAAGAGAATAAGAATGAGCTTGATAGAGGCAGTGTTCGTTGGAGAACATTACTTGATAAAGCACTGCTTCCTGAAAATTTAGTAATCTTTGCTCAGCGGTGTTATCTTATGCCGGAATCTGGTCAAGTTAATGAATTACATAGAGAAATATTTACTAGAATTCAGGATCCTGACAAAGGTTTATTGAAATCGTCTCGATTTATGCCTGCGGTAGAGCAAGTGGGTTATCAAGCTCAAATGGACCAATCGGTTCTAAAGGTTGTGTTGAAATCGTTGAAAGAATCAACTCAACCTATCAACTATTCAGTGAATCTGAATGTTACCCCGTTTGCTAATAAACAGCACTTTAAGTGGTTTAGGAGTGAGTTGTTACAGCTCTCTGCTCAACACCGCTCTCAGCTTGCGTTTGAGTTTCCAGAAGGGCACTTGATTGCTCATCTTGATTATATGAGACCGGTGGCAAAGATGTTGCGAGGTTTAGGGTGTAAAGTTGTGGTTGGCCAAGCTGGGCGAACCATTGTTAGCACTCACTATATAAAGGATTTGAAGGTTAATTATATTAAGCTTCATCGAAGCCTAATAAAGAAAATCGACCAAAGGCATGAGAACCAACTGTTTGTTCGAAGCTTAATTGGGGCGTGTGGTGATTCTCCAACTCAAGTTATTGCCGTTGGAGTCGAGACAAAACAAGAAAAGAATACCTTGATAGAGTTAGGCATTAACGGCTATCAAGGGAGATATTTCGACGAAGAACAACAAATTATCCCTTTGCCTAATCAAGCAGAAAAAGCCGGGAAAGCGGAATCTGTTGTCAAAGTTGGACGAAGAAATCGATGGCGTAAGAGTAGTAGTTAAGAATGAATTTTAAAGCGATTTTAGACAAAATAAAGCCAACGAATAATAAAGGTAGCTCGCAAGTTGTCTTGCTGGGCAATGACGCCATTTATATTTCATCGACAGAACAAGATCCTCAAGTAGCCAGCATTCCCGTGGTTAATGGGGACTGGGAGAGTGCGCTAAAAAAATCGCTTAGCAGTGAGGCGTTTACCAGTAATAGCGTCCAACTGATTGTCTGTGCTAACTACTACCAAACCTACCAAATTGATAAACCGGACATTCCAGAGAGTGAATGGTCGGTAGCACTGCCTTTTTTACTCAAAGATCTTGTTTCAGAAAGAGTCACGGAAATTACTGCGAGTGCGGTCGCGTTACCAACGTCGAACAAGCTGCAAGTATATGTCCTGCCTAAAAAGCTGTTGGACAAGCTTTTGAATATCACTAATTCGGCTCAGGTTGAATTAATAGGTGTTGCTCCTGAAGATGAAATCTGGGGTTACAGTGCAGGCGAACTGTCTAATTTCATTCTTTTACAACGTAGCGTCAATTCACACTTTAAATTGGGTGCGTTTGTCGAAAATACCGTTTGTTTTCAAAGAACCATCCGCAGTGTTGTGCCACCTTTAACGGGTGTTGCGTCAAGTGCTCTGCAGTTAGATGGCCTCGCTTTAGAGCTTCAACGCTCGATTGATTACCTTTCTTCTCAAATTAAAGGCACCCAGCTTCACCAGCTTAAAATCTGTTGTGACGAAGAAGATGAAGCAGAGTTACAAAGTGCCTTAAACAGTACATTGAGCTCGACAGTTTCACTGTTGGTTGAAGGTGAGCGTGATAATTCAGAGAGTTTGTTGCTTAAACTTGCAGCTGAAAAAGAGACGTTTAAGGTCAATCTTTACCCTGAACACCTTAAGCCTAAAAAAGAATATTTTACGCTGACCAATGTTGTTGCGAGCTGGGGAGTAATTTGTGTTTTGATGCTTGGTGGTTACTTCGCAATGCAGTATCAAGTTTCTAATCTAGATAAAGAGCTAACAGCCCTGCAACAAGACTCGAATCAACTTAACAAGCAAGTTAACCAATTGAATAGTAAGTTAACTCAGCATAAACCGTCTCCAGAGAAAGTCGCGGCGGTTGCGCGTCTCAAACGTGAGACTGAGGCTAAAAAAGAGGCTTTGAAGGCTGTTGGACAATACGACGAATCCCAACAAGTCGGGTATTCTGGCGTCATGAATTCCTTAGCTAAATTAGGCCGAAATGACATTTCTCTTTCGCACATCTACATGACCCACGATACTTTAGATCTTAGTGGCTTGGCTCGTAACGCAAATGTCGTTCCGAACTGGATTGGTCAGTTTAAAAGTGAGCTTAATTTAGTCGGACGCACTTTTGAAAAACTAAAAATTGGCCGTAATGATCAGGATGTGGTGACGTTTGAGCTAAGTACTCGTCGGGAGAGTAAATAATGCAGCAGTGGAACCAGCTGAGCGATAAGTTTCTTGCATTAAGTCAAAGAGAAAAATGGCTACTTTTTGTGTGTGGTTTTGTTGGCCTATCGATGTTGTTGTTCACCTTATTGGTTGAGCCAGCGTATCTCGACCTACAAGCTAAAAATGCCAAGGCGACCAGCCTGACTCAATCGAATCAAAGGCAGCAAGGTGAGTTACTTGTTCTGCAAGCTAAGTTAAACAAAGACCCAGACAAAGACATTAATCGAGAGTACAAAAAGCTGCTGGTGGAGAGCCAAGATCTCTCACTTCAGCTTTCGCAGATTGTCGATGGATTAATCACACCTTCTCAAATGTCGCAGTTACTGGAGAGCGTTCTTAACGCCGGTACTGGGCTAAAGCTTGAGTCGCTAGAGTCATTAAAACCAGAAGCGATTTCGAACAATAAAGAGACCAGCGAATATTCAGGCTACTTTCTTCACCCTGTAAGAATGGAGCTAACCGGCAGTTACTTTGATATCTCAGCTTACCTTCAAGCACTTGAGTCTCTACCTGTGAGTTACTACTGGCGCACATTTGAATACTCAGTAGAAGAATATCCTAAAGCTCGACTGGTGTTCGAGGTTTACACATTAGGTACTAGACAGGAGTTTATCGGTGGTTAGAACTCTTTTGTTGTCCTTGCTATTTAGTAGCTCTTTTGTGTGGGCTGAGCAAGATCCCACGGCGCCATTAGGCTGGCTTTCACCTCAACAGAAAACGGCGCCTGCTAAGAAAGCACCAACTCGTTATCGCTTGCCTTCTTTAGAAAGCATCGTGTGTAAGGGAGATACGCCTTGCTATGCGATTATGAATGATCAGATTCTCGGACAAGGGGAAACGATCAGAGGGTACCGAGTTAAGAACATAGATCCAGAATACGTCACTCTGCAGAGAAGCTCTAAGCAGTGGAAATTAGAGATGTTCTCTTTAGATGTTAAGAATAATTAAGGTTAGAGTGAAGACATGCGTAAACTTGTAGTAGCAATCCTAGTGTCATCTTTAGTCGGCTGTTCGATGGGGCATAGAGATCCTGTTGAGATTAAAGAGTCTTTAAACGAATCGATTAATGAAGCGAATAGCAGAGCGCTTCATGAGCTGCCTTCGTCGGTTCAAGATGACCTTATGCCTCAGCTTAATTCTGACTCGATGTCTCCGGGGATGGAAACGGTTAAGCGTTTTCGTATTCAGGCAAAAGGCGTTGAAGCGAGAACTTTTTTTGCCAGCTTAGTGAAAGGTACGGAATATAGTGCGGCTATTCACCCAAGTGTGTCTGGAAACCTTACGCTTAATCTAACGGACGTGACGTTAGATGAGGTACTGGCTGTTGCTCAAGATATGTATGGCTACGATATTGAAAAGCGTGGCAAAGTGATTCAAGTTTATCCTGCCGGTCTTCGCACCGTAACGATCCCTGTCGATTACTTACAAGTTAAGCGTTCTGGTCGCTCACTAACGACGATCACCACCGGCACGATCTCTAACTCAGATTCGAATTCATCGAGCTCTTCAAACTCGAACTCAAACTCGTCAAATTCATCTAACTCTTCTAATTCATCAAACTCGACATCGAATGGTGGTACAGAGATTGAAACGACCTCTGAAAGTGATTTTTGGCCACAGCTTGAAGCGGCGGTTGCTCACTTAATTGGCTCGGGCGATGGGCAAAGCGTTGTCGTGACCCCGCAAGCAAGTGTGATTACAGTGCGTGCTTACCCTGACGAAATTCGTGAGGTTCGAGAGTTCTTAGGTATTTCTCAAAAACGCCTGCAGCGTCAAGTTATCCTAGAAGCCAAAATCATGGAAGTAACCTTGAGTGATGGTTACCAACAAGGTATTAGCTGGTCTAATTTATCTAAGTCGATTGGCAGCGGCGGTGTGGTAATTGATCGACCTGGTGGAACTTTGCCTCCATTAGATGCGATCAGCTCTTTGTTAGGCGGGCAAACCAACGTAACGATCTCAGATGGCAGTTTTGAAGCGGTATTGAGCTTTATGGATACTCAAGGTGACCTGAACGTTCTATCAAGCCCACGAGTCACAGCTGCAAACAACCAGAAAGCGGTTATCAAAGTGGGTACTGACGAATACTACGTGACGGATTTATCTAGCGCGGTAGGCAGTGGTGACAACGCGAACGTCGCACCTGAGGTTGAGTTAACTCCGTTCTTTTCGGGTATCTCCTTAGATGTGACCCCTCAGATAGATGATAAAGGTAGCGTATTCTTACATGTTCACCCAGCCGTTATTGAGGTCGAGGAAGAAGTGAAAGAGCTCAACCTTGGTTCTACAACGGGTGTGGTGCAGCTTCCTTTGGCGAAAAGCTCTATTCGTGAGTCTGACTCAGTGATTCGAGCTCGAGATGGCGATGTGGTTGTTATTGGTGGTTTGATGAAATCCAACACCAGTGATGTGACCTCTAAAGTTCCATTCCTCGGTGATATTCCAGCCTTAGGTCATTTGTTCCGTAATACCAATCAGTTAACGCAAAAAACTGAGCTCGTGATCTTACTTAAGCCAACGATCGTGGGTGTGAATACTTGGCAAAATGAGTTGGAGCGTTCACGTGATCTTCTTCAGCAGTGGTTCCCTGATGAAGAGTAATTGCTTACTTTCTCAATATAGAGTGGCAGTGTCTCACTAAGCTAGGTCGTCGTATGTATCAAGCTCACTTTGGTTTTGAACAACTGCCATTTACCTTAACGCCGAATACCGATTTCTTCTATGGTTTAGCGCCTCATTTCGAAGCGATTCAGACGGTAATCTCGGCGTTGGAAATGGGCGAGGGCGTGATTAAGGTGACCGGAGAGGTAGGCACTGGAAAAACCATGGTTTGCCGGATGTTGGTCAATCACCTACATGACTGTACAGCTCTGATCTACTTACCAAACCCTGTGTTATCAGGGGCAGACTTGCGCCAGGCGGTTGCAACAGAGCTTGGTTTAGCTGTCGATAATGAAGCAACCTTGGTTGATAACATTCAGCATAAGCTCATTGAATTGCACAATTCTGGTTTAAGAGTGGTGGCTATTCTTGATGAAGCTCAGGCTCTATCGGATGAAGCGCTCGAAACATTAAGGTTGTTTGGTAACCTTGAAACGGAAGATAAAAAACTGCTGCAGATTGTTCTATTAGGTCAGCCAGAATTGGATGCTCGATTAGAGGCTTATCACCTAAGGCAGTTTCGCCAAAGAATCACATTTAGTTCGACACTGAGACCGCTGAATCTCGATGAAACGGTGGCTTATATTGATAATCGAATCGCTAAATCTGGTGGCAGTCCTGAGTTATTCAGCTTGAATCAAAAAAAGGCGATCTGTCGTTCGTCGTTAGGTATCCCTAGATTGATAAACCAACTTTGCCATAAGGCTCTATTGCTTTCGTTCAGTGAAGATAAGAAAAGTATCGACAACCAACATCTTTTTTCAGCTATGCATGAAACGTACGATGTGTGTAAGCCTAAATTTAAAACGCCAATACTGTGGGGTTGGAATTAATTATGAGCGTCATTAACAACGCCTTGTCTGAA
Organism: Vibrio sp. 10N.222.49.C12; assembly: GCF_041475025.1. Taxonomy (NCBI): domain Bacteria; kingdom Pseudomonadati; phylum Pseudomonadota; class Gammaproteobacteria; order Vibrionales; family Vibrionaceae; genus Vibrio; species Vibrio sp. 10N.222.49.C12. Next base: position 23,716 of record NZ_JBFRVF010000003.1, read on the forward strand.
TTGGCAAAGAAAAAGTCAGCGACTTCGATTGAAGCCGCAGTCGTACCTAAAGTAAAAACGCGTTCCCCCCTAGTTTGGGTTGTTGCAGGTTTTACTTTGAGCTTAGCGATGGGCGGTTGGGCGATATCGCAAGGCCCTGTGATTGATCAGTCTATTGTTGAGCAGTCAATCTCAACTCGAGATTTACAGGTTCAAGTCTCTGTCGTTGATGATTCAAATGGCATTCAGGAAGTTGCTCAACCTATCTCATCGCCAACTAAGAAATTGGTGACACTAGACTCTGCGATCCTTTCAACAGAAAACACTGCGATGGCAAAAAGCGCTCAATCTAAGCCTAGTGTTTCCGAATCAGTTGTTATGTCTGCCCCAAAAGCGACAAAACAACAAACACCGGCTAAACCTCTAAGCACGCCTAAAACGATTAGGACTGACATCCCCCAACCAGTTTACGTTGATAGTGTGGCCAAAAAAGATCCTGCGTCTATCTCTAATGAGCCTGTAGCCTCTGGTGATTCAGAAAATAGCGGAATGTTGATCGAACAGGTTGAGTTAACTCCGGAACAGCTATCTGTGAATGCACAAGGTCGAGCTCAGAAAGCGCTTGATGCGAACGATCTTACTGGTGCGTTGAAGGGCTACACTGAAGCTCTACGCTACACGCCACGAAATGAAGATGTCCGTCAGAAACTTGCGATTCTCTATTTTGGTAAAGGCGATACTCGCAAAGCCTATGAGCTTTATCAGTCTGGAATTAAGCTCAACATCAACAGTGAAAAATTGCGATTAGGGTTATCTAAACTGCTGGTTAAAGCGAATCAATCAGAAGCGGCGCTGAGCCCTTTAGTACACATGCCTCCGCATCCAACTCAAGAGTATCTAGCAATGCGTGCGGCGTTGAGCCAAAAATCACAGCAAGAAGAAATCGCACTCGAGAGTTATCAAAAGTTGGTTGAAGTCGATTCAGATAACGCTCGCTGGTGGTTGGGCTTAGCGATTCAGCAAGAACGCCAGTTAGACTTCGCTGCAGCAAAACAATCATATCAAGGTGCGTTGACTAGAGTCGGTATCTCATCTCAATCACAAAGCTTTGTGCGTGACCGGTTAAAAATACTCAATGCTTTAGAGGAGAGCGGCGATGCAAATTAGATTAAGAAAAAGACTTGGTGATTTGCTTGTCGAAGAAGGCATTATCACTGAGGCTCAAGTTGAACAAGCACTGGCCGCTCAGAAAAGTACTGGGCGTAAGCTGGGTGATGCGCTAATTGAGCTTGGCTTCTTGTCAGAACAGCAAATGCTGAGCTTTTTGTCGCAGCAGTTAGCGATTCCTCTTATTGATTTAAGCCGAGCCGTTGTCGATGTTGAAGCAGTACAGCTTTTACCCGAAGTACATGCTCGTCGCCTTCGTGCATTGGTTATTGGACGCCAAGGTGACACTTTGCGTGTTGCAATGAGTGACCCTGCGGATCTGTTTGCCCAAGAGTCTTTGCTTGGTCAGCTCGGCGATTACGCGCTTGAATTCGTTGTTGCTCAAGAAAGGCAATTGGTTGATGGCTTCGATCGCTATTATCGAAGAACCAAAGAGATTGCCTCGTTTGCTGAGCAACTTCACGCTGAACACCAAGTTAATGATGCTTTTGATTTCGATATCGCTGAAGAAGACAGTGATGAAGTTACCGTCGTTAAGCTGATCAACTCACTATTTGAAGATGCTATTCAGGTTGGCGCTTCGGATATTCATATCGAGCCAGATTCAAACGTATTGCGTCTTCGTCAGCGTATTGATGGTGTGCTGCATGAAACATTGCTGAATGAGGTGAATATTGCTTCGGCACTTGTACTGCGCTTGAAGCTGATGGCAAACCTCGATATCTCAGAGAAACGTCTTCCTCAAGATGGTCGCTTTAATATCCGAGCTAAAGGTCAGTCGGTTGATATTCGTATGTCGACCATGCCAGTACAGCACGGTGAATCAGTGGTTATGCGTCTTCTTAACCAGTCAGCAGGCCTACGTAAACTAGAAGAGTCGGGCATACCGAGTGATCTGTTGGTTCGTCTGCGTCAACAATTGCGCCGTCCACATGGCATGATTTTGGTTACCGGACCAACCGGCTCAGGTAAAACAACAACCTTATACGGCGCGTTAAGTGAATTAAACGAACCGGGTAAAAAGATCATTACTGCGGAAGACCCGGTGGAATACCGCCTACCTCGTGTGAATCAAGTTCAGGTAAACCCTAAGATCAATCTCGATTTCTCTACTATCTTGAGAACCTTTCTACGTCAGGATCCCGATATTATTCTTATCGGTGAGATGCGTGACCACGAAACCGTTGAGATAGGCTTGAGAGCTGCACTGACCGGCCACTTAGTATTAAGTACGTTACATACCAATGATGCGGTAGACAGCGCGTTGCGTATGATGGATATGGGTGCTCCGGGTTACTTGGTCGCGAGCGCTGTTCGAGCAGTAGTCGCACAGCGATTAGTTCGTAAAGTGTGTACAGATTGTAAGGTTGAGGATGAGTTAGATGAACCTCGCAAGCAATGGCTGAGCGTCCGTTTCCCTAACCAAGTAGGTGTGCCGTTTATGAAAGGCCGTGGTTGCCAGAACTGTAACTTAACCGGTTACCGCGGGCGAATTGGTGTATTTGAAATGTTGGAGCTAGAGCAAAACATGATGGATGCGCTGAGAGCTAATGATGCGGTAGGTTTTGCTCAAAAGGCGAGACAGTCTGAAAACTATAAACCGTTATTGGCTTCTGCGATGGAATTGGCTCTGCAAGGTGTCGTGAGTCTTGATGAGATAATGCATCTTGGCGAAGGTGATGCGTCCGGTGCCACTGACCCAATTTATCTGTAGGGGTAGAATGATATGCCAACGTATCGTTATGTAGGTCGCAGCTCTGATGGTAGTCAAGTAAGTGGGCAATTAGACGCGAATAACGAAGATCTTGCTGCTGAAAGCTTGATGAGTAAAGGGATCATTCCAACCTCTATCAAACTGGGCAAAAGTGGTGGTTCAGTCTTAGATATGGATGTATCGAGTCTGTTCTTTCCGAGTGTACCGTTAGAGGTGTTGGTTCTGTTTTGTCGACAGTTATACAGCCTAACCAAAGCGGGTGTACCACTATTAAGATCGATGAAAGGCCTAACTCAAAACTGTGAAAATAAGCAGTTGAAAGCCGCCTTGGAAGAGGTGGTTGCTGAGCTAACTAATGGGCGTGGATTAGCGGCATCGATGAAAATGCATCCAAATGTATTTAGTTCTTTATTTGTTTCTATGATCGGTGTGGGAGAAAATACCGGTCGTCTAGATCAAGCGTTGCTGCAATTGGCTAGCTATTACGAACAAGAAGTCGAAACTCGCAAACGAATAAAGACTGCAATGCGTTACCCCACTTTTGTTATTGCCTTTATAACAGTTGCTATGTTTGTCTTGAATACGCAAGTGATTCCTCAATTCTCAAGTATGTTTGCACGCTTTGGTGTCGACTTGCCACTACCCACTCGTATCTTGATTGGTATGTCTGAGTTCTTTGTGAATTATTGGGGCTTAATGGTTGGCGTGATCTTTGGCCTTATCTTTGCTTTTAAAGCATGGATTAAGACAGACAAAGGATTGGAAGAGTGGGATAGATTGCGCTTAAAAATTCCAGTCATTGGCGGGGTAGTAAATCGGGCACTATTGTCACGCTTTTCACGTACTTTTGCCTTAATGCTAAAAGCGGGTGTACCACTTAACCAGTCACTAGCGCTTTCGGCGGAAGCCTTAGATAACCGTTTTTTAGAGTTGCGAGTTCAAGCGATGAAGTCGGCCATTGAAGCCGGTAGTACGGTTTCATCGACTGCGATTAACAGCGAAATTTTTACCCCTCTAGTGATACAAATGATTTCAGTGGGCGAAGAGACGGGTCGTATCGATGAGCTGTTGCTGGAAGTATCTGATTACTATGATCGAGAAGTCGATTATGACTTAAAAACATTAACTGCGCGAATAGAACCCATTTTGTTGGTCATCGTTGCTGGTATGGTGTTAGTGCTAGCATTGGGGATATTTTTACCAATGTGGAGCATGATGGATGTAATGAAATAGTCATGTTGTCGAAGCCTTTGTTTCAACTAGACGTAAAAAGCTTAAAGTGGGTTCAGCGCTTTATTATTTATGTATTGGTTCTTTGTCTTATCGGTACTTTCCTTTCGTTTACGAAAAGAATTAGTGAAGAAGCGCAGAGAGTTGCATTGATTGCATCTGCAAAATCGATGCAACTAAAGTTAAACGAATATCATGAATATTGGTTGTTGAATAAGCAACCCAAGTTTGTGCAACTAGATGGTAATGGTATATCGTATGATTTAAGTGGGTGGGTGATTCCATCGACAAGTGGTGGCAACATTTGTCAAGAGTTACTTAAACTAGCCTCCCCTGAAAAAAAATTTAAAGGCTATACTTTTGAGTTGAGAAGTAGATCGTTAGTTGGTGGAAGTTATGAGTGTCGTTATCAACTGGTTAAAGACTCCACTTTAATAATAAATAAGTCAGCAGGATTCTCGGTAAAAGTAAGTTTCAATGAGTAACAACTTGTATATTGTCATTTTTTTTGACGATAGTGGTTTTTTTGACACAAAAACATTTCATTAATTTTTTTACAAGTTAGAATACGTTTATATTTAACATTTCAAGGGTATATCCATGAAAAAAGTAACAGGTTTTACGCTCGTTGAGCTAGTTGTTGTCATCGTTGTTTTAGGTTTACTCGCTGTGGCAGCGTTACCTCGATTTATTGATGTAACTGATAATGCAAAAGAAGCAAGTATTGAAGCCGTTGCTGGTGGATATGCTACAGCTGTGCTTTCTGCTCGTGCGCAATGGGAAGGGAACGGTCGTCCGGTAGCTGGAACTCAAGAACGACCACAAGTTGATTATGATGGTCAAGACTTCTGGTTAACGGAGTCTGATGATACTTACCGTGATGGCTACCCTTATGAACTTGAAGACAATAGTACTAACGGTATAGGCACCCCTACTTTTAACCCGGCAAGATGTGTTCGTCTAATGGAGAACCTTCTTCAGAACCCACCATCAGTAGCTGCAACGACTGCTTCTAATGGAGAAAAATATGTGGCGACAGCAGATGTGAATACTGTATGTCGTTATACACAGCAAGAAGGCAAAGAACATTATTTTGAGTACGACGTTACATCTGGTTCGGTAACAGTAACGTTAGATAATTAAGAATATTTTAAATTTAACCAAGTGAGAAAGTAGTATGAAAAAGCAAGGTGGTTTTACCCTAATCGAGTTAGTGGTAGTAATTGTGATTTTAGGTATTCTTGCGGTAACTGCAGCGCCACGTTTCCTTAATTTGCAAACCGATGCCCGTGAATCTTCACTGCAAGGTCTAAAGGGTGCAATGGCTGGTGCAGCTGGTATTGTTTACGGTAAAGCCGCAATAAATGGTGTGGAAACTGCGGATACAAAAACTGTCGTAGACGAGATTGATACTATTTATGGTTACCCAATGGCAAGTGCTACAGGTATTGGTGAAGCTGTAGACGGCCTAAGTTCTGACTGGAGTGTTGTTTCGACAGCAGTAGGTACTGGCAGCTTTATTGCCTATACTTTTAAGGAGCAAAAAGAAAGCTCTTGGTCTGCGACACAAGGTTGTTTTGTCCGTTACCAGGAAGCGACGAGCTCCGCGATTGCTACTGCAACAGTAATTAATACCAAGTGTTAATATTGTAACTTGAGTAGGCCAGCTAAGCTGGCCTTTTTTTACTTTAAATGCCTCACCTTCTCCACAGACATTCATTGTTCTCTGCGCTACAATTAATCAATTACTATCAGATGGTTAGTTCTCAAAATGCCAGTGAAAATTCCTTTTTTAAGTAGACATAATGGCTTTACTCTTATTGAACTAATCGTGGTGATTATTTTGCTTGCGATTATTGGTGTGGTTGCGACTAGTCGTTATATAGGTCTAAGCAGTGTGTCCGCTTATGCCGCGCAAGAGCAAGTGATTACTACCATTCGTTATGTTCAGCTTGCCCGCATGCAATCAAACAGTGATACCACTGAAGCAAGACATCAATTACGAATTAACAGCACTGGAGATTGCTTGGGATCTTTAGCGGGGTGTGATCTGATTGATGCCGCTAATTCTGTATCTGAAAGAAGCGGTATAGCTGCCACTCGAAGTGATATCAATTACTTTGAAGAGGGGGTGCTTTTTACACCCACAGATAAAACCTACACCTTTGACCTTTTTGGTAATCCGTCTGTTACTGACACCATTACCGTAAGAGATTCTACTGGTGGCAGCTCTTGTGAGGTACTTATTAACGGTCAAGGTTACGTTTCAGAGGGAAACTGTTCATGAAGCGTTTCCTAGGTTTCTCTCTTATCGAAATGATCGTTGCGATCATCATTATGGGGATTGCCTTAGTAGGCTTTACCTCTTATTTGTATCCACAAATGCGTGAATCGGCCGCACCGCACTATCAAACTCGCGCGGTGGCACTTAGCCAGAGTTTGATGAGTCAAATCCTATCAAGAGGGTTTGATCAGTGGAGCGATTTTGATGGTGGTTTTATTCGATGTGGTGAGGAAAGAGTTCCTGTTAATGCATCAAACCCAGATAACAACTGTACAGATGCAGGCTCTCTTGGCTTGGATGCTGGAGAGTTAGTATCGAGGCCTGAGAGCTATAACGATGTTGATGACTTTATTGGTTGCTGGAAGACAGGAACCACTGCTGCTGAGTGTAGTAGTAATGTAGAGCACTATCTTACTGATGTACTCAATAACTCTAGTGCTGATGAGTACAAGAATTTTCGTGCGGAAGTTAGCGTTCGTTATGCGACAAGTTCCGATATTTCAGATACCACTCGTCCCCAAGATTTTAAGATTATCACGATTAATATCTTTGCCAGTCAATATGGGCCTTACACATTGACAGCCTATAAGGGAAATTACTGATGAAGCAAAAAGGCTTTACCCTTATAGAGATGATCGTAACCATCGTCGTCGCAATGTTCTTGTTCCTTGGTATAGCGGGATTTGTGCAATTTGGCATGAAGGGTTATGCCGACTCGATTGATCGCCAACGCTTACAAACCCAAGCTCAGTTTGTTTTAGAAAAGATGTCACGTGAAATTAAACATGCTGTTCCCAATAGCTTTGATGTGCCGATAAGTATCGCTACGCAGAGGTGTCTGTCTTTCTATCCAATTAAATACTCGGGTTTTTATAGTTATGATCCTGTATTGATTGGTGGAGCGCGCACTGTAGATTTTCTTATTGGACAGGATAATTCAGTTCTTGGCGAAAATGATTTTATGGTGGTGAACCCTACTCGTCAGTCTGATCTTACGGATAATACCTCAGGTCAAAGAATATCGGTCAACACAACAGGTGTTGTCCCTGACCCAGATAATGATCATCAATTTTCTAGAACTGACTCAGAAGTCAGCTTAGATAGTGAATCCATTGCTAACCGCCACTTTATTTATGATGTGAATAACTTAATCACTTATTGTTTAAATACAGGAATAAATGAAACAGGTGGGTTTATTACTCGCAACGGAGAAACAGTCGCTGCGAACATTGATGTTGCGGAGAGCGAGTTTAGGTACCTAGAGCCATCTCTACATCGAGGTGGGCTAGTTCATATAAAGTTACGTTTTTCGCAAAATGGTGAAGTGAGTGACTACATACATGATGTGCAGGTGCAAAATGTCCCGTAAGCAGAAGCAGCAAGGAAACGTACTTATCGTCGCAATATTTACTTTGGTAGTTATGGGCTTTCTTGCGACATCATTGAACCGTGTCCGTTGGGCAAGTAGTGATGCTCTAACCCAAGAGTTTTTGGGCTCTCAAGCGTGGTTACTTGCGAATTCCGCTAATGAGTGGGCTTTAACTCAGATTTATCCGGTGGGAAGCTCTGCTGTGTCAGATGCATGCAGTGTCGTTAATGTAGTTCCAAGTATTGATGTGGCTAATGACAACTGTGCTCTAGAAGCTGTGAAATGTACGCCAATTGGAGAGTTAAACCTCGACGGTGAAGATCGAAGTTTTTTCAAAATAGAAGCTACTGCAGCATGTGGCAATGACAATATTAAAGTAACCCGACGCCAAGAAGTATGGGTGAGGGAGTAAACGATGGTAAAGCATTTCTCAGTATTGCTAGTAGCGCTTTTTTTATCACCATTAGTGCAAGCTGATATTAATACTAACCCTCAGTTTGAGTTCGGTACGATTCCCGCCGATAAATGTACTATTTCCGGATCAAAAGTAGAGTGTGTAATTGAGTTTGAAAAAACCTATGATTCAGCGCCTTTGGTGTTTGTTATGTCAACGGTTAATGCGACCCGCTCAAACTTTAATAGTAAAACGACAGAATACCCTTCTGATCTCCGTGTTTGGTCTATTTCATCGAGTCAGGCAACGATAAAGCAGCTACTTCCGCCCCATGATGCGGCGTGTGTTCGCTTGAAGCAGAATGATAAAGGGCAGTGGCGATGCAGCACCAATACCAACGATCCTTTAGTGGAGTACGTTGATGCTCCGATGGAAAATATCGACTATTTGGTCATTGAGCCAGGCGTTCTGGAGTTTGATAGTGGGGCGAAATTAGTTGCAGGGACCATTGATTATAACCGTACTTATTCAAATGCTGGTGGTGGAGCTAATAATAGTAAATCGGTGCAATTCAGTGATTTTGGCTTGTCATCCAACTTTAGCTCTTCCCCAGGCGTTTTAGTACAGATTCAAAGCTTGAGCAATATGCAAGGTAGCGCTCCTGTTTGGTTAACCCCAATAGCTCTAAACCCGACAACAAATGCATTTAATCTAGTCCTTGATCGTTCAGAAGTTTCATCTAATGCTCAGCTTACTAGTAATGAACAAGTTGCTTTTGTCGCAGGGCTAGGAGAAGGGTTTATAAATGGGCAGAAATTTTGGCTTGGCCAAGGGTCAACATCAAATACGCTGAATATCGATGATAGGGTTATCAAACCAATCACAGAAGGTTGTCAGCTTGTACAAGATTTTTCAGCTTCTGGTTTTTCGGGTATCCCTACATTACTCGCGTCAAAGCGTACACGTAATGGTAACAATGGCGGCTGGTTGAGGCGCTGTTCAGTATCGAAAACTGGTGTTGCTTTAATCAACGAAGAAGACATGACTCAAGATTATGAACGTGCGCATGTTGTAGAGCCCTATTCGTACTTTTTATTTGATAAGCCGCCAACGAGTGAAATTTGTCAGTTATTCCCTTCACCAGCTCAAACATGGAAAAATAACGAGAATACTTATATTTTGTTGGATACATCGGAGGGGATAGAAGGAGCGTTAGTATCAAATGGAAAGAGGTATATAGGGTTTCCTCAAAATACGATAACAGGAAATAAGAAGGAGAGCGCTTGTGATAGTACGGAGTGTTATGGTGAAGAAGGATTGTTGGTTAATAAGCAAGAACTAGAAAGCTTCCAATCTCCTGATAATGGACTGGAGACTGTAAATGTATGGCAGGATGATGCAGAATTTTCTAATAATGAATCAATAGGAAGTTTGAGTGTTGGAAAAGGCTCTGTAACATTTTATAGCGGCACATACTGGGTCGGTAGTTTGGATATTAATAACGCAGGGAGAGTCATTATCCCTGACGGAGAAAAAGTTATTATTCACATAGGAAAAGTGAATTTAAGTAATAATGATTCATTTTTCGGTGAAGAAGGTGATGGGCAACTAGTAGTTTTTATCCACGCATTGCAAAACTCTACTGTTAACTTTGCCAACCGGAGTGAGTTTAGAGGTCTTTTATATAGCGAAGTCGATGTCATTATGAGCAACCAGTCAACGGTCTATGGTGCAGTTACTGCTAAGGCTATTAGCCTGAGGAATACTTCTAAGATTATTGCGACTGACAATCATTGTTTTCAACCTTCGGATGACTATGAAATTGATATTTCCCCAGCAACCGATTTAGCTTTGATGTGTGGCGACGACTCCCCTCAATTTACCATTAATACCTCTAATAATGGTGTGGCTGAAAGTCTAGGCGTTACCGTAGGTATTACGCCAGACGCTGATGAGTTCGACGTTTCTGTACTACAAGGACAAGGTTCAGGTACTTACCCTAATTATGTTTCAAATGACGATGGTGAATTAACTTTAAAAGTTGTCGCTAAAGATACTGCCAATATTGATTTTGATACAGCTTATAAGCTAACAGCGACATTAGTCGATGATTCTGGTAAAGAGGTTGAAAGCCAGTTTAAGTTCGTACCATTTAAATTCTCTTTAGTGGAAGGCAATACTCCAACCAATCATCTTAACGTTATTGCAGGGCAGGCCACACCGACAGTAACTAAAGTTTTAGCATGCGATTCTGGTGACTCAATTGTTGTTGCTGAAAACTATGTAGGTGAAGCTGATGATGAAATTACTATTTCCCACGAGCTTGATAGTTCTTGGAGTGGCTCCGATGGCTCGCTGACCTACTTACCTGAGTTCAAAAAAGGTAGCGCCTCAACTGACTTAACTATCTCTGAGTCAGGGCTTTTCAACGTCACTTTAAAAGACAGCAGTTTTGATTGTACAGGTTTCGCAGGTTGCCCCGAGGATGGGAGTTACGATGTAGAGGGAAGTTTCTCGGTCTACTCCCGACCTTGGAAATTTGCAATTTGTACAGGCAGCAATTCTGATGGTAACAGCAGTGGTGGGAATGCGTTTGTTGCTGCGGGGGAAGAGTTTGACGTGTTTGCTAAACCAATTAGATTCTCGAGTAACGCTAACCCTTCGTGTAACAATAGCTTAGTAACACAAAACTATTTGCTGTCCTCTGGTGCTGTCGTTGCAACTCATACTCTGGATACTCCTAGCAATAATGGTGCAGTGCTTGGTAGCTTAGAGCCTGGTAGCCAATTGACTCAGTCTAGTTCCGATATTAGTCTTGATGATAATGGTTATAAATTCAAAAGTTTAAATTATTCAGAAGTTGGTAGTATAAATTTTGAAGTGACCGAAGACTCGAGCAGCTTTTATGGCAAGATTCTTGGCGGATTTTCTGGAAACAAGAATATAGGTCGTTTTTATCCTGATTACTTAACACTTATTAGTAACAGTTGGAACTATTCTAGCGGTCACGATAGTTTTGCTTATATGGCACAGGGTATTTCTTTCAATTTTATCGTTGAAGCCCGCAATCGAGATAACGAACCAGTGACTAACTATGGTCTATTTGCGGATTCATTAAAGGCATCGATTAAGCATGTAGCGATAAACGAAGAAGATGGTGCAGTTTTAAATACAAGGGTTTGGTTATCAGGAGAAAAGGATGCGGACCACATTAGTTGGGGAGAAGATGATTGGTCTTCGGCTCGTTTAACAATTGAAAATTTTGATTATGAATTCTTAAGGTTAGCTAGTGAAGATGGCCCGTACGATGACACTACTAGTGAATTTGGGGTGTGGGTCAGTGATAAAGTTGATGGTGTAGATTTACAATTTCTAGACTTAGACAATACTAATACAGATTATACCAATGGTACAAAGTTTAATGCTCAACCGGATTTTAGATATGGAAGGATGTCTCTCAAAGATGTAGGAGGTAATCAAGGTAGTAGTATCCAAGTTCCATTAGAAGTTCAGTATTGGTCTGGAAGTAAATTTGAGATTAATTCAGATGACAGTGGAAGCCAGTTTAATGGTAGTGATTACTGTGTAACTAAAATTTGGCATGATTCAGAGGTTACAGATGCCAAATTAACTAGCGATACAGATGATAATGGAAGTGATGATATTGTCTCAGTATTGAAGGGGGTATCAAGTAACCTTATTGCTAAGCAAGATACTAGTCGTCGTGAGCAAGTCAGGTTGTTTTTAAGGCAGGGTAGTTCACCAAGTGGAGCTACTTGTTTTGGAAGTAAGGGAACTCAACCTTGGCTACAGTATAACTGGAGAGGCTTAGGCGATGAAGATCCCTCCACCGTCGTCACATTTGGTATCTACCGTGGTAACGATCGTGTGATCTACCGAGGTGAAAGTGGCTTAACAGGTCAGTAATAATATAATTTTTGCCCCTTAAGTTAGGAATCTGTAAGAAATTGCGGGTTTCAGTCCATGTTTGCACTTCAATGCCTTGCCGTAACAGCAAGGCATTGGTACATTTAGTGCAATTTTTGTCTTCTAATTCTTGCAGGATGAGCGAAGAATATGTTTAAAAAACTTCGTGGCATGTTTTCAAACGACCTATCGATTGATTTAGGTACAGCCAATACCCTTATTTATGTAAAAGGCCAAGGCATTGTTCTTGATGAGCCTTCAGTTGTCGCTATTCGCCAAGATCGTGCGGGTTCTGCAAAGAGTGTCGCTGCTGTTGGCCACGCTGCTAAGCAAATGCTTGGTCGTACGCCTGGTAACATCTCAGCGATCCGTCCAATGAAAGACGGTGTAATTGCCGACTTTTACGTAACGGAAAAAATGCTTCAGCACTTCATCAAACAAGTGCATGACAACAGTGTGCTTAAACCAAGTCCTCGTGTTTTGGTTTGTGTACCTTGTGGTTCAACACAGGTTGAGCGTCGTGCTATCCGTGAATCAGCGTTAGGTGCTGGTGCTCGTGAGGTTTACCTAATCGATGAGCCTATGGCTGCTGCGATTGGTGCTGGCCTACGTGTCTCTGAGCCAACAGGTTCAATGGTTGTTGATATCGGTGGTGGTACTACTGAAGTTGCGGTTATCTCACTGAACGGTGTGGTTTACTCGTCTTCTGTTCGCATTGGTGGTGACCGTTTTGATGAAGCGATCATCAACTACGTTCGTCGTAACTACGGCAGCTTGATCGGTGAAGCGACAGCAGAGAAGATCAAACACGAAATCGGTTCAGCTTACCCTGGCGATGAAGTCGAAGAGATCGAAGTACGTGGTCGTAACCTTGCTGAAGGTGTGCCTCGTAGCTTTAGCCTAAACTCAAACGAAATCCTTGAAGCACTTCAAGAGCCTCTATCTGGCATCGTATCTGCAGTGATGGTTGCACTTGAACAGTGTCCACCAGAGCTGGCTTCTGATATCTCAGAAAACGGTATGGTACTAACGGGTGGTGGTGCACTGCTTAAAGACCTTGATCGTCTGTTAACAGAAGAAACAGGTATCCCTGTTGTTGTTGCAGAAGAGCCATTAACGTGTGTTGCTCTAGGTGGCGGTAAAGCTCTAGAGATGATCGACATGCACGGCGGCGATCTGTTCAGCGAAGAATAATATCTAGTGTTAGGCTCTTTTCTTATCTAGTTTTATGTAAAGAGCCTAGGACCTTGTCTATAGGATCAAATGTAGCTCTAGGACCAAATATAGAATGAAGCCAATTTTTGGTAGAGGTCCCTCTCTACAATTGCGCCTGTTTTTTGCTGTAATTTTATCAGCCAGCCTTATGCTGGCTGATAGTCGTTTAGATGCTTTCTCAAATGTTCGCTATCTATTAAACAGCATGGTTGCGCCTATTCAATATGCAGCCAACTTGCCTCGCACTATGTTCGATGGTGTTTACGACCGTTTTAGCACTCGCAAAGGGTTAATTGAATCTAACCATAATATTAAACGAGAAGTCTTGCGTCTGAAGAGCGAGCTGATTCTGCTTGAGCAATATCAAGAAGAAAACAAGCGCCTTCGTAAGCTGTTAGGCTCGCCGTTTATCCGTGATGAGAAGAAAGTCGTCACAGAAGTTATGGCGGTAGACACTTCACCATATCGCCATCAAGTCGTGATCGACAAAGGTCAGATTGATGGGGTGTATGAAGGTCAGCCGGTGATCAACGAAAAAGGCATTGTCGGCCAAGTCACTTTCGTTGCTGCTCATAATAGTCGTGTATTACTACTCACTGATGCAAACAATGCGATTCCTGTTCAGGTTATTCGTAATGACATCCGTGTGATTGCTTCGGGCAATGGCATGATTGACGAGATCCAGCTAGAGCACATTCCAACCAGTACCGATATACAAGAAGAAGATCTGTTGGTGACATCAGGTCTTGGTGGGGTATATCCAGAAGGTTATCCAGTCGCCTATGTTACGGCCGTTGATTACGACCCGAAACGTGAGTTCGCTGTGATTAAAGCAGAGCCTGTGGTTGAGTTCGATAAGCTCAGATACCTGCTGCTTGTATGGCCTGATGAAAACAAACAGATGCAAGCGGATCAATCGAGCATAGAACAAGCATTGTTAGAGGGCGAAGATGGCCAATAGCGTTTTGAGAAGCAAGGTAGTAATTTTCTGCTCATTTTTAATAGCACTGATTCTGCAGACGATCCCTTGGCCTGGTAGCTTAGATTTATTTAGACCATCTTGGTTACTGCTGGTTACGTGTTACTGGGTTTTGGCTCTACCGCATCGTGTTAACGTGGGTAGTGCTTTGATTTTAGGCTTATTGTGGGACCTTTTGATCGGCTCTACTCTGGGTATTCGAGGCATGATGATGGCAATAGTGATGTACATTATTGCGATGAACTTCCTCGTCATTCGTAACATGGCGTTATGGCAGCAAGCGATGATCATTGCCGCGTTAACGGTCTTGTTTGAGGTGTTGATCTTCTTTGGTGAATATTTGATCCAAGATGTTGTTTTCAATCCGTTATCGTTATGGAGCGCATTGATAAACTGTATACTTTGGCCTTGGATGTTTTTATTAATGAGACGCGTGCGTCGCCATTGGCATGTGAGGTAGCGTGACGATGGAAAAGAAACATTTAGTTTTGGCATCCGGCTCTCCACGCCGCAAAGAATTGCTATCTCAACTCGGTTATGAGTTTTCTGTCCTCGTAACCGATGTTGAAGAGTGTAAACACGCTCAAGAAACCGCCGAAGAATATGTTAAGCGACTATCTTTAGATAAAGCTTTAGCTGCGTTGTCTTTATTGAAAGATAACCCTTCTGAAAGGCAGCATGTCGTTCCTAGTTCTGATACTGTAGATCATGGCTCTGATATAGTCGTTCTTGGTTCTGACACAGTCGTCGTAAGCCAAGGGCAAGTGCTTGAGAAACCCACCGATTTTACTGACTCTAAGCGCATGCTTACTCAGTTAGCGAATGAACGTCACCAAGTGATGACGGCGGTTTCTGTGGTTTCAGAAGAAAAACAAAGAACAGAAATCATTATTACCGACGTATGGTTTAAACCCCTCAGTGAAAAAGAAATAGAACAATACTGGCAAACAGGGGAGCCATGCGATAAAGCCGGTAGCTATGGGATCCAAGGTTTGGGCGGACGCTTTGTTACCCGAATTGAAGGTAGTTATTACGCCGTTGTCGGCTTACCTTTATTTGAAACGGACCAGCTACTGCAAGAATTCTTATAATTACTAACCTGAGGTGCACCATGAGTGCTGAATTGTTGCTGAACGTGACCCCGAGTGAAACTCGTGTGGCCATGATTGAAGGGGGGGCTCTTCAAGAGATCCATGTCGAACGAGATGCTCGACGCGGTATCGTAGGAAATATCTATAAAGGACGTGTAAGCCGTGTTCTTCCGGGAATGCAGGCGGCTTTTGTGGATATAGGCCTTGAGAAAGCAGCTTTTTTACACGCCTCTGATATTGTCCCACACACTGAATGTGTCGCTGAAAACGAAAAGAAACAATTTCAGGTTCGTGATATTTCAGAGCTTGTCCGTCAAGGGCAAGACATTGTGGTGCAAGTGGTCAAAGACCCTCTTGGTACTAAAGGTGCTCGCTTAACCACTGATATCACTCTACCGTCTCGTTATCTGGTATTTATGCCGGGCGCAAGTCATGTTGGTGTATCTCAACGTATCGACAGCGAGTCTGAACGTAACCGTCTTAAAAAAGTCGTGTCTCGTTACTGTGACGAACACGGTGGCTTCATCATCCGCACAGCAGCAGAAGGTGCAGATTCAAATGAGTTGGCACAAGATGCCGCATTCTTGAAGCGATTATGGCTAAAAGTATTAGAGCGTCGTGGTAAGCACAAGGCGCGTACTCGTTTGTATGGTGAGCTTTGCTTAAGCCAACGTATCTTACGTGACTTCGTCGGTACTGAGCTGAGCAAGATTCAGGTCGATTCTCGTCTAGAATATGAAAACCTAAAAGAGTTTACCTCTGAATACGTGCCTGAGCTGACAGACAAGCTTGAGCTGTATGAAGGTGATAAGCCTATCTTTGATATGTACGATACCGAGAACGAAATTCAGCGTTCATTGGATCGTAAAGTCGAATTAAAGTCTGGTGGATATCTGATTATCGACCAAACTGAAGCGATGACCACGGTTGATATCAACACTGGCGCGTTTGTTGGTCGTCGTAATCTAGAAGAGACGATTTTCAACACCAACGTAGAAGCGACTCAAGCGATTGCTCGCCAGCTACGTCTGCGTAACTTAGGTGGCATCATCATTATCGACTTTATTGATATGTTGTCTGAGGAACATCGTAAGCGAGTACTAACTTCTTTAGAGGCTGCGCTCGACAAAGACCGTGTGAAAACCAATATTAATGGCTTCACGCAGCTTGGGTTGGTTGAGATGACTCGTAAACGTACTCGTGAAAGTATTGAGCATATCCTATGTTCGAGCTGTCCTGCTTGTGAAGGCCGCGGCAGTGTGAAGACAGTTGAAACCGTTTGTTATGAAATTCTTCGAGAGATCACGCGAGTGAATCGTGCGTACGACGCCGATAAATTTGTGGTCTATGCGGCAGCTGCCGTAGCTGAGGCGTTAGAGGGCGATGAATCTCATGCGCTTGCGGAGCTTGAAGTCTTTATTGGTAAGCTAGTTAAAATCCAGGCTGAGCCTCTGTACATACAAGAGCAGTTTGATGTTGTTATGATGTAATGGAAATTTTGTGAGCTCAAGCGTTACTCTGATTCTACGTGCATGTTTATGGTTAGTGGTTACTCTCTTAGTAACGCTAGCCATTGCCGTTACTACACTGCGTGTAGCCTTGCCCAATTTAAACAAGTATCAATCTGAAATTGAGCTTTGGGTAAACCAACACTCCGGTTTTGATTTTTCGATTCAAGATGTGGGCGGTTTTTGGCGTAACACTCACCCCTCTATTGCTCTGCAAGGCGTTAAAGCTAGCCTCCCCAATGCAGAAGATGTGACCTTCTCTGTTGAGCGTGTTGAAGTCGAGTTTGACTTGATTCAATCGCTCGTGCAGATGCGCCCGGTTGTGGCCGATCTAGTCATGAATCAAATGTATCTTGATATCCGCTCAATTGATCTGTTTGCCGGACAAAATGGCAAAGACGAACCTACAGATCCCGAGTCTTCCAAGCGAGTGATACAAGAGCTCGATAATTTACTGCTAAAAACACTCGTCGATGTAACTGCAAAAGATTCTTCTATTCTTTATCACTCTGTTTCGGGTGAAGAACGTCAGCTCGATATAGAAACCTTAAAATGGCAAAATTCAGACAAACATCACCTTGCTGAAGGTGTGGTGAGTATCAAAGATGCCAATCTAAACTCTCTGTCAGTGAGTGCTAACTTTATTGATGGTGGGTCACTGACTGATGTGACTGGTGAGTTTTATGTCAGTGCCGACAGCATTTCTGTTAAGCCATGGCTTACGCATTATATGCAGGCGGAATCCGGCATTGAAACGGGTACTGTGAGCTTGAATAGCTGGCTTACGCTGCGAAATAGCAAGCCAGTGAGCGCTTATGTTGAGGTTTTACCCTCAGAACTGGCGTGGAACGAAGATGGCGAGCATGACCTCATGCTTGAGTCCGGTGTCTTTAAGTTGTCGCCGACTGATGATGGTTGGCAAGTAAATGGTCACTCACTAAACCTTAGAACGGATGACACACCTTGGCCGGAACTCGACGTAGCGTTCAAGTGGAATCAAGGTCCATGGCAACTCAACATTTCTGAGCTGGATATTGCGACTATTACTCCGTTGATTAAGCTGCTGCCTGACTCTGAACAATCAACCAAAATGATTAACGTATTGGCGCCGGGCGGCTCTGTTTCTGATATCCGTGTTTCCATGGGTTCGGGAATTGACAGTTTACGTTATTCAGCCAGTTTTTCTGATCTTGCTATCGAGCAGTGGGAACTAGTCCCAGGCTTTAGCCAAGTGTCTGGTAGTGTGTTTGGTTCGGCCTCGGAAGCGAAAGCTAGCCTGCATGTTATTGACGATGTGTTCCCTTATGGTGACGTATTCCAAGCGCCTTTGAATATCAAACAAGGTCAGGTTGATATTGTTTGGCAGCAAGATGAAAACGGCTGGAAGCTGTGGTCAGACAAAATCACAGCTGCCACCCCCGATTTACAAGTACTAGGCGCATTCCGCTTAGACTTCCCAAAAGATGCGAGCCCGTTTTTATCGTTCTACGGCGAAGCGGACGCTTACAATGTCGGTGAAACATGGCGCTACTTACCTACATTGGCTCTTGGGCAAGATCTAACAGACTACCTTTCAACTGCGATTCAAGCCGGTAAAGCGGATACCGTAAAACTGTTGTGGCATGGTGATTTGTCTCAATACCCATACACTAACCACGATGGTATTTTCCAGGTTTGGGTTGGCTTAGAAGATGCGAAATTCAGCTTTGATACCGCGTGGCCACTGATTACTGATCTTCAGCTTGATCTGTTGTTTGAAAATGATGCGATGCATCTGGATTCTCGCTCAGCTCAACTGATGGATGTGACGGCAGATCGAATCACAGGACGCATTCCTTATTTAGGGGAAGGCGGCCATATTGAAATTGAAGCTAAAGCGACGGCGTCTGGCAACGCAGTACGCGATTACATGACGTCTTCGCCACTGGTGGGCTCGGTAGGCGCAGCCTTAACCGCACTTCAAGTGAGTGGTGATGTCTCTTCTGAGTTCCAGCTGAATATTCCGTTTGATTCTGAAAAAGAAGCAAGAGCATGGGGTTACGCCGACTTAAGTGGCAACCATGTTGAGATTGAAGCGCCGCCAATGGTGCTCGAGAACACCACGGGTCGAATTGAATTTGATAATGACGTAGTGACGGCAAATGGCCTCGCTGCGGATCTCCTTAACCAAGGTATCTCGCTTGATTTTAAGGGCCTTAATGATGGTCCTGGCTATGCAGTTGATATTGATGTGTTAGGTGATTGGGACGTCAAGCCTCTAGAACCTTACATCGGTGAGCAATGGTTAAGCCGCTTATCAGGTCATGCGCAATGGCAAAGCCAGATTGATATCCAGCTGAATGATATCGGCTTTACCTACCAACTAGACTTACAGTCAGACCTAAAATACTTGGCGAGTGATTACCCATATCCATTGGCGAAAAAATCACTAGAAAGTGGCTCTGCAAGGCTACAGGCATCGGGTAACCAAGAGACGATTACCGCGCGCCTGCAATTGCCAAACACCAAGTACCAAGCTGAGATTGATATCACAGGCGACGTGCCTGAGTTAACGGCGACCAACTTAGTGCTTGGTCGCGGTGGCTACAAAATTAGCCCGGTGGTGGGCCATCACGCCCTGATTCGTACAGACAAATTCAATGCCGATGATTGGTTATCGGTTGTAATGGAACCGGTAAAGCCTTCAACGGCTGTACTTAGTCAAATGAACACGCCAACCATACCTGCGCCAAGCCGTATTACCTTTGAGAGTAAAGAGCTGATCTTGGGTGGTATCTCTTGGAATGACGTCGATTTTAGTGCTAGTAAGAACAAACAGGCGTGGCAAATGGAAGTGTCTAGCCAAGAGCTAGAAGGGGATATTAACTACCTGCCTCCTTATGATTTGACAGTTTCACTGGATCGTCTGCATCTGTTTGTTCCTGAGTGGAGTGATAAGAACAACCAAGATCAGCAACTGCTGCAACGTAAAGAACAAGCTGCGCCATTGATATCCAAATTGGATAGAGAGATCCACGATGCGATGCCAAACCTGACCCTGACGCTGAACGACTTTTGGCTGCAAGGCTACAAGGTGGGTAAGGTCGATGTTGAAATGACGAGGAACGAAGATCGTATCGAGTGGAACAAAATCCAGGTGCGAAGCGGCGGTAACAAAGCGGATGTGAGTGGCTGGTGGGAACTGCAAGGTGACAAGAGTCTTTCATCGTTAACCGTTGATGTTGAAGGTGAAAACAACAGCGAGCTCATGGAGCGCTTTGGTATTACTTCCGGGATTCAAAAAGCGCCATTCGCGTTGGAAGGTCAACTAAATTGGGATGGTTCGCCTTGGGGAATCAAAATGGATACCCTTGATGGCAACGTTAAAACCAAGTTTGGTAAAGGCATTATCTCGGATGTGAGCGGCGCAGCTCGATTACTTGGCCTGTTTAGCCTAGATTCGATCATCCGCAAGATGCAGCTCGATTTCTCAGATGTGTTTGATAAAGGTATGGCCTTCAACAGCATCACCGGAACGGGCGAGATTCAAAATGGTATCTTCCTGACCAATGATCTGAACATGGATGCGGTCGCAGGTGAGATGAAAATCAAAGGTATCGCTAACCTCAACACGCGTCAGGTTGATGCTGAGGTGAACTTTACCCCAGATATTACCTCGGGTATTCCCGTATTAACGGCCTTTGCGGTAACCCCTCAAACAGCGCTGTACGTATTGGCGGTGACCACGGTTATCTCGCCAGTTGTGGAAGTCTTTACCCAAGTAAATTATTCGGTGAAAGGACCATTGGATTCACCAACGGTGAGCGAACTTTCTCGTAGCTCTGGCGAGTTTCAGCTGCCAGAGAAGCTGAGAAAATTAGCCGAATAGGCCTTAAATTAGCCGAAAAGACCTTATGCCCGAGTCAGCGAATATACGGTGAAATGCTGATTTCTGAATCATAATGAATGGAGGAGCGATACACATGGATTGTGTTGGGTTGATTCAAATGACATCTGGCCCCAGCCCTGAATTGAACTTTGAGTACCTTGCTCAAGAAGTTGCAAAGTGCAAAGAGTTGGGGGCTAAGTGGGTTGTTTGCCCTGAAAACGCGTTAGTTTTTGGCAGTAAAGCCGACTATCACCAGTGTGCTGAGCCTTTTAATGATGGCCCACTGCAAAAGAAAATCTCTGAGCTAGCAAAGCTTCACAGAATTTGGATCGTCATTGGCAGTATGCCGATAAGCACAACTAACGGAGTGACGACCACCACCTTGGTGATTGATGATTTTGGTTGCCTCGTTGCTCATTACGACAAGCTACACATGTTTGATGTGGATGTCGCTGACGTCCATAAGTGCTATCGAGAGTCGGATATTTTCACTCCGGGCAACCAAGTTGTGACAGCGGAAACGCCTTTTGGTCGCTTAGGTTTGAGTATTTGTTATGATGTGCGCTTTCCACACTTGTATTCAGAGTTACGTAAGCAAGGGGCACAAATCATTGTGGTGCCTGCGGCTTTTACAGCGGTAACGGGTCAAGCGCACTGGGAAGTACTATTAAGATGCCGCGCGGTTGAAACACAGTCGTGGATTGTCGCGGTAGGTCAAGGCGGAAAACACCCTTGCCAAAGAGAAACATGGGGACACTCAATGGTGGTTGATCCATGGGGACGCGTGGTCGCACAGTTAGACCAAGATCCTAAAAGTATGGTGGTTGAGATAGACACATCCAGTTGCGAGTCCATTAGGCAAAATATGCCCATCGCGCAACACTCTCGATTTACCAATCAATTTTAATTACAAACAAGAGCCATCTATGAGCATTAATCAAATTGAAGAAGCGCTACTGAACCCGACAGGGCTTACGGAGCAAAATATCGCAGATACATTGGCGAGTATTGCTACCCGCCAAATTGATTATGCTGATATCTACTTTCAGTCAAGCTGGCACGAATCTTTAGTGCTAGAAGACAGCATTATTAAAGACGGCTCTTTCAATATCGATTGCGGTGTTGGCGTTCGTGCAGTATCTGGTGAAAAGACTGGTTTTGCTTACTCTGACCAAATCCAATTGGATGGTCTTAAGCAGAGCGCAATTGCGGCTCGTGGTATTGCTAAACAAGGTCAAAACGGCAAGGTTCAAGCGTTCAAACGCAACTCTAATCAAGCTTACTATGATGCAGTTAACCCGCTTGCGAGTTGGGAAAAACAGCAGAAAACAGAATTACTAAAATCATTAGATGCTTACATTCGCACTAAAGAGCCGATGGTGACTGAAGTATCGGTGAGTTTAAGTGGTGTGCATGAGCAGATGCTGGTTGCTGCGACTGATGGCACTTACGCTGGTGATATTCGTCCGCTGGTTCGCTTGTCTATTAGCGTACTTGCACAGAAGGGTGAGCGTCGTGAGCGTGGTAGCGCTGGTGGTGGTGGCCGTTTTGGTTACGACTTCTTCTTAAGTGATGACAAAGGCACTCAAGTTGCTTACCAATTTGCGGATGAAGCGATTCGCCAAGCATTAGTTAACCTTGAAGCGGTTGCAGCGCCTGCTGGTGCCATGCCTGTGGTTCTTGGTTCTGGTTGGCCGGGCGTTCTGCTGCATGAAGCGGTAGGCCACGGTTTAGAAGGCGACTTCAACCGTAAAGAGTCGTCAGTATTCTCCGGCAAAGTTGGTGAGCAAGTAACTTCAAGCCTATGTACGATTGTCGATGACGGTACATTAACGGATCTACGCGGTTCATTGAACGTCGATGATGAAGGTGTTAACGGTCAGTACAATACGTTAATCGAAAACGGCATCCTAAAAGGTTACATGCAAGATAAGCTGAACGCTCGTCTAATGGGTGTAGCACCGACAGGTAATGGTCGTCGTGAGTCATACGCGCATCTTCCAATGCCACGTATGACGAATACATACATGCTACCGGGCGAACACACACCGGAAGAGATCATCGCGACGGTTGAGAAAGGTATCTACGCACCGAACTTCGGTGGCGGTCAGGTCGATATCACATCAGGTAAGTTCGTATTCTCAGCGTCTGAAGCGTACATGATTGAAAACGGTAAGATCACTCACCCAGTGAAAGGCGCGACGCTAATCGGTTCTGGTATCGAAGCGATGCAGCAGGTGTCTATGGTGGGTAACGACCTAAGCATCGACCGTGGTGTGGGTGTGTGTGGTAAGGCTGGTCAAAGTGTGCCAGTGGGTGTTGGTCAACCAACATTGAAACTAGACTCGCTAACCGTTGGTGGTACTGAGTAATTCAGACTAACCTCTGCCGACTTACTTCAAAATATTAAATTGAAAAGCGCCTCCAATGTGAGGCGCTTTTTGTTTTTAGATTACTGATTCAGTGAGCGTATAGAGTCACTACATGTTCTCTTCCGCAAACTCAGCTAGTCGGCTACGCACCACACCATTGAGGTGGATGTTGGCACTGCCTTCGAAGTTTTTAAAACGCTCAACCATGTAGGTTAAGCCTGAAGTCACAGGGGTTAGGTAAGAAGAATCTATCTGCGCTAAGTTACCTGAGCAGACGATCTTAGTACCTTCACCACAACGGGTGATGATGGTTTTTATCTGTGAAGCGGTGAGGTTCTGACACTCATCCAAAAGCACAAAGGCATTTTGAATCGAGCGGCCACGCATGAAGTTGATTGATTTGAACTGGATATTGGCTTTGTCACAGATGTACTTCATCGAGCCTTCTGTGCAGTGGTCGTTCTTGTGCAGCGCTTCCAGTGTATCGGTCACTGCGGCTAACCAAGGCAACATTTTCTCTTCCTCTGTACCCGGAAGGAAACCTATCGATTCACCAATATCAGGGGTGTTGCGGGTTACGATGACCTTATCGAATTGCTTACGTTCAATGGTTTGTTCAAGTGCAGCAGCCATAGCAAGCAGTGTCTTACCACTACCTGCGGCGCCAGTGAGAATCACAAGATCAATATCAGGGTCGAGCAGCGCATCAATCGCCATGCCTTGATAGACGTTCTTTGGTGTGATGTCCCATGCTCTGCGATTCATCAATCTTTCGCGGCTGAGGTCTCTCAGGGTAATGCTTTCCGGCTCAATCTCCTCGACTCGAGCGGCAAAGTCACTTTCTTCGTCAATCACATATTGGTTGAGGAAGGTTGGCTCGAACGGCGCTCTTGCTAAGGTGTGCAGTGTCTTTCCACCTAAACTTCTGCTCTCGACATTGTCGATACCATCCCAAAATGAGCCTTCGAGCTGTTGAAAGCCTTTGGTGAGATATTGGATATCATCAATCAGTTGGTCAGTTTGATAGTCTTCAACAAAACGTACACCGGCGCCTTTTGCTCGTAAACGCATATTGATGTCTTTGGTGATGAGAACCACTTCGCGTGGTGCGCGTTTATTTTGAAGATAGAGGACAGCGTTGAGGATTCGGTTATCGCCCGCCTTGTCATCGGCAAAGGCTTTGATGCTTTCTTGAAGTTCGTAGTCAGCGAGTATTGAAATACTGCCAGATGCATTTATGTCTTTAGAAAAAGGGATGCCTTCCGATATTTGGTCTGGTGTGGCTTCCCTGAACAGGTCTTCGAGCGTTCGAATCGCAATTCTCGCATCTCGAGCAACGTCTCTTTTACTGTCTTTGATTCTGTCGAGTTCTTCTAGCACTGTCATGGGGATAACGACATCGTGCTCTTGGAAAGAAAATATAGCGAAGGGTTCGTGAAGTAGGATATTGGTGTCTAAAACAAATAGCTTCCGGTTGGTCTCGCCCATAGCATCTCCTTGCCGACGTGCGGCTTGCCTTGCATTCATTGAACGTAGATAAAGCTCATATAAAGATTAGTATCTGATTCTGGTGATAGTCAACTACTTACCTAAACTTCATCTAGAGGAACAGCACCATATCGTTACGAGTGAATATGGTGTATTCGTTTGAGAGCAGCAATCTGCTACCTATAGATTAACCATGAATTTTTGACAGTTTGATTGCACTGGCGAAAACAGAAAAAAAGCATGAAATCATCTCCTTTAGGCGTGACCTAAATCACAGCATCGAGTAAGATTAGCGACCTTTTTCTGCACCATTTTCTCGAGATATTTATTATTGAGAGCGCACTTAAAAAGTGGCTGCAAACTAGACATTTTTGGCTATATTTTTAGTTCAGGAGCGATAATGTTCTTGTTTAAAACTGCAGTTAAGAAGACCAAATTCCAACTATAAGATTGAGGTAGTCGATTCATGACATTTGCTTTGGGGCAACGCTGGATAAGCGATACGGAGAGCGATTTAGGTTTAGGTACCGTTGTAGCAATGGATGCTCGCACAGTGACACTAATGTTTGCAGCGTCAGAAGAAAACCGTGTTTATGCACGTACTGATGCTCCCGTAACCCGAGTAACGTTTAATGTAGGCGATGTCATCGAATGCCAAGAAGGTTGGTCTCTGTCTGTCGAAGAAGTTATCGAAGACAAAGGGCTGCTAACCTACTTAGGTACTCGCGAAGATACCCAAGAAACAGAAGTCACTCTGCGTGAAATCTTCTTAAGCAACCAGATCCGCTTTAACAAGCCACAAGATAAGCTATACGCAGGTCAAATCGACCGTATGGATAACTTTGTGTTGCGTTACCGTGCGCTAAGCAACCAGTACCAACAACACAAGAGCCCGATGCGTGGCTTGTGTGGTATGCGTGCTGGCTTGATCCCTCATCAGCTATACATCGCTCATGAAGTGGGTCGTCGTCACGCTCCGCGCGTTTTACTGGCTGATGAAGTGGGCCTAGGTAAAACCATCGAAGCGGGCATGATCATTCACCAACAGGTGCTGTCTGGCCGTGCTGAACGCATTCTGATTGTGGTTCCTGAAACTCTACAACACCAATGGTTAGTAGAGATGATGCGCCGTTTCAACCTGCATTTTTCTATCTTCGATGAAGAGCGTTGTATTGAAGCGTTTGCTGAATCAGACAACCCGTTTGATACCCAGCAGTACGTTCTGTGTTCTTTGGACTTCCTACGTAAGAGCCGTAAGCGCTACGAGCAAGCACTTGAAGGCGAGTGGGACTTGTTGGTTGTCGATGAAGCGCACCACCTTGAGTGGAGCCAAGACAAACCAAGCCGTGAATACCAAGTGGTTGAAGGCTTAGCGGAAAATACGTCTGGTGTGCTACTACTAACAGCAACGCCTGAACAGCTTGGTCGTGAGAGCCACTTTGCACGTCTGCGTCTGCTTGATCCTGATCGCTTCTACGATTACGAAGCATTCGTTGAAGAAGAAGACCAATACGCACCGGTTGCTGATGCAGTAACGGCTCTGTTCTCTGGAGTGAAGCTTGAAAACAGCGCGAAGAACCAGATTACGGAACTGCTTTCTGAGCAAGATGTTGAGCCTCTATTCCGCGTTATCGAAGGTGATAGCAGCGAAGAAGAGCAAGCGTTAGCTCGCCAAGAATTGATTGATAACCTTATGGATCGCCATGGTACTGGCCGTGTTCTTTTCAGAAACACACGTGCTGCAATCAAAGGCTTCCCTAAGCGTAATGTAAACCTACTGCCGATGGAGATTCCAACGCAGTACACAACCTCAATGCGTGTATCTGGCATGATCGGTGGCAAAATGGCTCCCGAAGCTCGTGCAATGAAGATGCTGTATCCAGAAGAGATCTTCCAAGAGTTTGAAGGTGAAGATTCAAGCTGGTGGCAGTTCGACTCACGTGTTAACTGGTTGATTGAAAAGATCCAAGACAAGCGCAGCGAGAAAATCCTAGTGATCGCCTCTCGTGCAAGTACGGCGCTTCAATTAGAGCAAGCACTGCGTGAGCGTGAAGGTGTGCGTGCAACCGTATTCCACGAAGGCATGTCGATCCTTGAACGTGATAAAGCTGCGGCTTACTTTGCTCAAGAAGAGGGCGGCGCTCAGGTTCTTATCTGTAGTGAAATCGGCTCTGAAGGTCGTAACTTCCAGTTCGCTAACCAACTTGTGATGTTCGATCTTCCATTCAACCCAGACTTGCTTGAGCAACGTATTGGCCGTTTGGACCGTATCGGTCAGCTGCGTGATATCGACATTCATGTTCCTTACCTAAAAGGCACATCACAGGCGATCCTTGCGCGTTGGTTCGATGAAGGTCTGAATGCATTTGCGGAAACTTGTCCAACGGGTCGCACGGTTTACGATAAGTACTCAGATGTTCTTATCGAGATGCTGGCTTCTGGTAACACTGAGCAACTTGATGAAGTGATTGAAGAGTCTGCCAAGCTAAATCAAAGCCTGAAATCAGATCTAGAAAAAGGCCGTGATCGCCTATTAGAAATGCACTCAAACGGCGGCGACAAAGCGCATGAAATTGCAGAGAAGATTGCCTCGACTGACGGCGACACTAACCTAGTAACGTTTGCACTAAGCCTGTTCGATACGATTGGCTTGAACCAAGACGACAAGGGTGAGAATGCTCTGGTTGTAACGCCGTCTGAGCACATGATGGTGCCAAGCTACCCAGGCTTACCATACGAAGGCGCAACCATCACGTTTGATCGTGATACTGCGCTTTCTCGTGAAGACATGAACTTCATTAGCTGGGAACACCCAATGATTCAGGGCGGTATCGATCTGCTACTGAGTGAAGGTGTTGGTGCATCAGCGGTATCACTACTGAAAAACAAAGCGCTGCCAGTGGGTACTATCCTGCTTGAGCTGGTTTACCTTGTGGATGCGCAAGCGCCGAAACGCAGCGGTATCAGCCAGTTCTTGCCTAAGACGCCAATTCGTTTGATGATGGATGGCCGTGGTAATGACTTATCAGCTCAGGTTGAGTTCGACAGCTTTAACCGTCAATTAAGCCCTGTAAACCGTCACCTAGCGAGCAAGCTAGTTAACTCGGTACAAGGTGAAATTCACAAGCTAATCGAAGCGGGTGAGACGCACGTACTTCCTAAAGTGGAAGAAGTGCGTGAACAAGCTCAACGAGATATGCAGAATAACCTGAACGGTGAATTAGAGCGTCTACAAGCGCTTAAAGCCGTGAATCCTAATATTCGTGATGAAGAGCTAGAGGTAATCGAAGCTCAAATCAATGAACTGACCGGTTACATCAGCAAAGCTCAGGTTCAGCTAGATTCATTACGCTTGATTGTGGTTTCTCACAACTAGTTTTGAATTAGCGAAATGCTTCAACGAAATAAGGCCTTCATTATGAAGGCCTTATTTGTATCTGTAGCTTAATTAACAATTCAAGTAACTGGTTACATTAACCACTTCCACCAAACAAATACCGCTAGGAAACCAAATAGGTAAACAAGACCTGCTACAGACAACCATTTTAGTTTGCTGCCAATGGCTAGCGCTTCTGGAAGCTTAGCTTTGTTGACCAAGATGAAATTAAGCAGAGCGAAGAATGGCGTTGTTGCAAACGCGAGTACCATTGCGAAATCGAGCATAGGCATCAGTGCTGCGCTAAAGAACATCACAATCGCGAGTGCCGCGATAGAGACAATGATTATCCAGCCTTGCAGCATTCTTGGGCTTGAATCTTTTTTGAATAATAGACGTTGTGATTCAGCAAGCACGCGTGAGTAGCCATCGATAACGGTAATGGTGCTACCAAAGATACAGAAGAAAGCGATAAGAGCGATTAACGGGCGAGACCATTCACCAATTGTCGAAGCGTAGATGCCGACCAATTGATGAGTAAAGCCAACACCGGATCGAGACAGTTCAACTCCCGAACCGTGAAGTACTAGCGCGCCTAACGCAACGAATACTAAAGCAAGCAGCGCCGTACCAATGTAGCCAACGTTAAAGTCGAACAGCGCTGATTGTGCGGTCACTTCCTGCTTCTCTTTTTGGCTTTTTAGCCACATAGAGGTGATGCTTGATATTTCGATAGGCGCAGGCATCCAACCCATGGTCACCACGATAAAACCAATAGCAGCCAATGACCAAGGCGACGGTGGAACAAAAGCAGCATCAGGTTCGACTGGAGAGCCGATAGCAATGGCGACTGCAGCTAAGGTTGTGATGGTTAAGATCGCCATGATCGCTTTAGATAGTGTATCTAGAGCACGATAATGGCCAGCAAACAGAATGATCAAACAGGTCGCTAAAACGATCATGCACAAGGTGCTAGTGGCTAAATCGAAAGGAACAAAGTAACTGAGTAGGCTTGCACTGAATAATAGCAGGGCAGCGGTATTCACGACCGCAGATATGGCACTCAAGATCGAAAAGATCACAAGGTATGGGCGGCCTAGGTTAGAGTAACCTTCCACCAAGCTTTGACCCGTTCCTAGCGTGTATTGGATGCCGGCTCTGAAGAATGGATATTTAAATACGTTAACGAGGATAATGAGAGCGGCAAGCTGCCAACCATAAATCGCACCCGCCTTGGTTGAGGCGACTAAGTGAGAACCACCTACAGCCGCTGCGGCCATCATAATGCCTGGGCCAAGAGACTTAATTAAACTTGATAGGGGAGCTGAGGTTGGTGTTTTTGTGTTGGTGGTTTTAACCGTACTGTCCATCGTTTTTCCTTTGATGCTGACTTCTTATTATCTGTTACCCTATCAATACCATGTTTTGTAAAGCCGTCAACTTTTATGTACGAAAATATTGAAAATTGTATTTATTTATAAACGAATCAACCGTGAATTATTTGTTCACTAGCAATTAAGAGGCTTCAATGGCGTTAGAACAGTACACACCACCACGTGAACCGTGGATTGATATTGTTTATCAAGATGACGATATTCTTGTGGTGAACAAGCCTGCAGGCCTGCTTTCTGTTCCGGGTAGGTTACCTGAGCATTACGACAGTATGTGGAGTCGCTTGGTTGTCGAATTTCCAGAGATTCAAGTCGTGCATCGATTAGACATGTCGACATCGGGCTTGATGTTGTTAGCTAAACATAAGCAGGCTGAGCGGCATTTGAAGAAGCAGTTCCAATATCGACTGACACATAAGCTCTATTACGCACGAGTGTGGGGGGCAGTAGAAGAAGCTGAAGGTTTGATTGACCTCCCTCTTATTTGCGATTGGCCAAACCGGCCGAAGCAGAAAGTGTGTTTCGAGGATGGTAAATCATCTCAGACTCGCTATGTGGTTGAGCAAGAAGAGGTAAAAACGACCTTATTGAAGCTACTGCCTATCACGGGACGATCTCATCAGTTGCGAGTGCACTGCATGGAGGTGGGGAATCCTATTGTGGGTGATGAGTTTTATGCAACGCCAGATGCATTTATCTATAGCGAGAGGTTAGCTCTGCACGCGTGTGAACTCAGTTTTTATCACCCGGCCAATGATCAGTTATTCAAAGCCTTTGTTCCGTGTGAGTTTTATCCTCAAGCATCGCCACAAATCGAACAGCACTTTGAAATTGCGCCTGAGCTTCCAGACTACAGTAAGCTAAAAGCTTAGAATGGACTGATTCATAGATCTAACCAAGGAAGAAGAATGCCAACGCTGAATGTTGTGTTTCTCGATAGAGCGACTATCCCATCTCAAATTCATTTAAAGCCTCTGAGCTTTGAGCATGAATGGGTAGAGTATGATTTCACAGCTCCTGAGCAAGTATCAGAGCGAGTTGAAGAAGCTGATGTGGTGATCACTAACAAGGTAGTGCTCAATGAGTCGAATCTCGCTGGTGCGAAAAAACTCAAGTTGATCGCGGTTTCAGCGACCGGTGTCAATAATGTCGATGTGGAATACTGCAAATCTAAAAACATTGCAGTGACAAACGTACAAGGTTATGCGACTCAATCGGTTCCTGAACATGTCATCGCAATGCTGTTTGCACTTAAACGAAATCTTGTTGGTTATCACAAAGACATTGAGGCAGGTGAGTGGCAAAAGGACAAGCAGTTCTGCTTCTTTACTCATCCGATTCAAGATGTGGCTGGCAGCACACTGGGGTTGATGGGGAGTGGCAGCTTAGGTCAAGCCACCGCAATGTTAGCCAAAGCGATTGGTATGAAGGTGATGTTTGCCGAGCGAAAAGGAGCAGAGTCTTGTCGAGAAGGGTATCTACCTTTTGATACGGTATTGAAGCAAGCGGATGCGATCAGTCTACATTGCCCATTGACTGATGCGACCCAAAATCTAATTTCAGAGCGAGAGCTCACAATGATGAAATCGAGCGCGGTATTAATTAATGCCGGGCGCGGAGGTCTAGTAGATGAACAAGCCCTAGTTGAGGCTTTGAAAAAACATGAGATTGCAGGCGCAGGTATGGATGTGTTTACACAAGAGCCAGCCGACAACTCAAATCCACTATTGGCTAATAGCCACTTACCGAACTTATTACTCACTCCACATGTGGCGTGGGGCAGCGACAGCTCGATTCAAAAACTGTCTGATATCTTAATCGATAATATTGATGGGTTTGTTGAGGGTAATCCGCAGAACTTAGTGAGTTGATTAAAGAATTAAATGGTGCGAACGCAAAACAAAAAAGGTTGGCCTGTAGGCCAACCTTTTTAGATTGTGTGTCGATTAAATGACTTAACCTTGCGGTTTAACCACCAATACATTGATTGGTGAGTTCTGTACTACTTTGCTTGCAACCGAGCCAAGTACCACTTTGTCGATTTTTGAACGCTTATGGCTAGGCATCACGATAAGGTCGGCGCCAAGCTTTTCTGCGTAATCAAGAATCGTCGCGTAGGTTTTACCCTCAGCAACATGAACTTTGTAAACCACTTCATCGTCGATGTGTTTGTCGGCAAACTCTTTCAGCTGATTTTTAACATCAAGCTTCATTTGGTTCGCTGCATCTTTCGGGAAGTAAGACGCCACCATCGACATGTGAATGCCTGGTAGTACGTTCAGAATGTGGATTTCAGCATTGCTGTGTTTTGCGTGCCATACCGCCAGTTCGACTGCCTTATCAGAAAAGCCTTTGTCATTAAGATCAACAGGAACAAGGATTTGTTTATACATGTATTCGTCTCTTTTTAATCAGTGCCAAGCTCTCACTTAGCACTGTAATTATCCTTTCCATGTAATAAAGCTAAATAGCGTTAAGTGCTACTCAGCCTTATCCATTACGCGCTAATCTCATCCTTACGAGCACGTCTTCTTTGATTCATTGCTAAACCAATCAAAATGATCAGAGCAGGTAAGAATACCCACTCTTTCATTGGTCGATCTGCATCTTGGATAACCGATTTGATTTCCCAATCGAAATCAATACCAGCCGCTTCTGCTGGGCTACCGAACTCAACCATATCAACAATCATCTTGCCTTCTGATTCAGTCAGCATTAGACCCATAGAGGCAATACGATCTTCACTTGAGGTCGCAGAATCTTCAAACGGCAGGCGAACTGTCTTTTCAGAATAGTCACCTTCTAAGTTTTCGCCACCCACTCTAAGTTCAAGTGATTGTCCCACATCCAGCTTTTCCGTGATTTGAGCAATCTCAACTCCAGGTGAAAGAACTTTCTCTGGGTAAATCATGTCCCACCAGAAGCCAGGGCGGAAGAAAGTGAAGGTTAATGCAATAAGCAGCACCGTTTCCCACCACTTGTTCTTGGTGAACCACCAACCTTGTGTTGCAGCTGCGAAGATAAGTACCGCAGTCACAGATGAGAAAATCGTTAGTGCTAAGTGCCACCAAGAATCAATGCCCATCAGTAGTAGTTGAGTATTGAAGATGAACATGAAAGGTAGAATTGCGGTACGGATATCATAGGTGAAGCCTTGGATACCAGTACGAATCGGATCTGATTTCGCAATTGCCGCTGCTGCAAACGCCGCGAGACCTACCGGAGGTGTATCATCCGCAAGAATACCGAAGTAGAACACAAATAAGTGAACCGCAATCAGTGGAATGATCAAGCCGTGCGCTGCGCCTAGGGTCACGATTACCGGAGCCATCAGCGTTGATACAACGATGTAGTTCGCCGTTGTTGGCAAGCCCATACCTAAGATCAAGCTGATTACTGCAGTGAATAGCAACATAAGAATGATGCTACCGCCTGAGATAAACTCAACGAAGTCCGTCATTACTAGACCGATACCCGTTAGAGTCACCACGCCTACAACCGTACCTGCAGCCGCTGTCGCGACACCGATACCAATCATGTTACGTGCGCCTGAAACTAAGCTCTCTGCTAGGTCAACGAAACCAGCTTTGGTTTGCTCTGCAAGATCGTCTGATTTGTTCATCAGAGTCATTAACGGACGCTGAGTGATCAGAATGAAGATCATGAACACGGTCGCCCAGAATGCCGACAGACCTGGAGAGAAACGTTCAACTGTTAAACACCAAACAAGTACTACGATAGGCAGTAGGAAGTGCAAACCAGATTTAATCGTTGGCCCCGGATCCGGAACTTCTTTTAGATCAGCATCGATTTCCATGCCGCCTTCAGCTGCGTATTTTGCAGATACGCGAACCAGAGCAACATAAGCGATCAATAGCGCCACAGTTACGATTGGTGTTGCCGCATCGCCAAATACATCTTTCGTCCAACCCACACCGTAGTAAACCGCGGCGCTGATGACACACAGACCTAAAATGGTACCCGTGAAAGACAGTAAGCTTTGTACGATAGTTGGTGTGTGGCGACGAGGTAGGCCAGTCATACCTGCTTTACATGCTTCTAGATGAACAATGTAAATCAGAGCGATGTAAGAGATCAGAGCGGGCAGTAGCGCGGCTTTGATTACTTCTACATACGAAATGCCCACATACTCAACCATCAAGAAGGCTGCTGCACCCATGATAGGTGGTGTTAATTGACCATTGGTTGAAGCCGCGACTTCTACCGCACCGGCTTTTGTGCCCGGGAAACCAACACGCTTCATTAGCGGGATAGTAAAGGTACCCGTGGTTACCACGTTCGCGATAGATGAACCTGATACCAAACCAGACAGACCTGATGCGACAACGGCTGCTTTCGCTGGGCCGCCTTTCATGTGACCAAGCAGTGAGAATGCAACTTTAATAAAGTAAGCACCGGCGCCAGCACGTTCTAGCATTGCACCAAACAGTACAAACAAGAATACGAATGACGTTGATACGCCAAGAGCGACACCGAATACACCTTCAGTTGTTAGCCACAGATGCGACATTGCCTTGTTCAGGCTCGCACCTTTGTGGGCAATAACGTCTGGCATGTGAGGGCCACCAAAGGTGTAAAGTAGGAATACTGCTGCCACAACCATAAGAGGTGGACCTAAAGCGCGTCGTGTTGCTTCAAGCAGTAGAACCATACCGAACACCGCTGCAACAATATCAAATGTTGTGGGAGCACCAGAACGACCGGCAAGTTCAGTGTAGAAAATATAGATATAAGAAGCTGAAAAACTACCTACAAGCGCTAATACCCAGTCGACTGCCGGGATATGGTCCCGCGGCGAGTTCTTCATAGCTGGATAAGCGGTAAATGCTAGGAAAATAGCAAAGGTAAGGTGAATTGCTCGAGCTTCGGTATCGTTTAAAATTCCGAAGTTAAAAATGAACGGCAGCGGAGATGCATACCAAAGTTGGAACAGTGACCAGCATAGAGGCACAAACCATAAAATACGGCCTTGGATACCGCGAGGGCTACGCGCACCAGTGTCTGATTGTGCCACCATTTCTTGCACATCTGGAGACGGTGATGTTGTCTGCGTCATGTACTTTATCCTTATTATTGATGGTCTGCCTTTCTTACGAACAACGAGACGTTATTTCTTTCCTATCTAGTGTAGTGAATGGATAGGGAAATGCGTTTTTTGCTCGTCTTTGTCTTAGGCTTGATACGAAGGTAAGTCCGCCAAATTGGAGAAACTTAAAGGGCTGTTCTTTTCACTTAAATTATTTTTATAAAACGTGAAAAGCCAATAAGGAGGGCTAGCCTCCTTATTGGTGTAGTAGGCTTAAAGTAGAGTTACTTTAGAAGGCCCACTTCTTTGTAGTATTTTGCTGCGCCTAGGTGAAGAGGGATAGAGATACCCGCTTTAACCATGTCTTCTTTTTTCAGGTTAGCAAATGCTGGGTGTAGGCGTTTGAAAGTGTCAAAGTTTTCAAATACTGCCTTAGCAACGTTGTATGCAACTTCTTCAGAAACGTCTGAAGTTGTTACCATAGTAGCTGCAACACCGAAGCTGTTTACGTCAGCGTCAGTACCACGGTACATACCAGCAGGAACTGTGCTGTAAGCGTAGTATGGGTTTTCAGCTACGATCTTGTCGATCTGTGGACCTGTTGCTGAAACCAGTTTTGCATCACAAGACGTTGTTGCTTCTTTGATTGATCCGTTCGGGTGACCAACCATGTAGATGAATGCATCAATCTTGTTATCACAAAGTGCTTGTGAACGCTCAGAACCTTTAAGTTCAGAAGCAAGCTTGAAGCTGTCGTTAGTCCAGCCCATAGCGTCCATTACAACACCCATCGTTGCACGGTCACCAGAACCTGGGTTACCAATGTTTACACGCTTACCTGCTAGGTCAGACACATTATTGATGCCAGCATCAGTACGAGCGATGATGTTGAACGGTTCTGTATGTAGAGAGAACATCGCGCGAAGTTTCTTGTATTCGCCCTGATCTTTGAACTTACTTGTACCGTTGTAGCCGTGGTATTGCCAGTCCGATTGAACAACACCGAAATCTAGTTCACCAGCACGGATGGTGTTAACGTTGTAGATTGAACCACCAGTAGACTCTACAGAACAACGAATGTTGTGGTCTTTGCGGCCCTTGTTCACTAGCTTACAAATCGCACCACCAGTTGGGTAGTAAACACCCGTAACTGAACCAGTACCAATCGTGATGAACTCTTGAGCGTTAACAGCGCCAGCGCCCATTACAGCAGCTGCAATAGCACCAACTTTAATAAGTTTGGTAAATGCCATGAATTTCCCTTCCTTTATTCATTATTAACCCTGAAACAAGTGTAGTGGCTTCAGGAGTTTCCTATTTGGAAACGGCACCTTTTTCAATCCATGTGATGAAAAAGTGGCTGAATAATATCAAAAATTGGCAGAAAATTACTCGAATGTTAAAAGATATAGCTGAAAAATCTAACAAATGATGTCTGGATCTCGTGTTTGATTTGCTACTGAGTTTTTTAAAATCAATGGTTTAGTGTGATTTTGGAAGGGAGGTATGGATATTCTAGGATGTGATTTGGATCACGAAGCAAATAGATACTCGTGATCCATTAATAAGGCTGATAGTTATGAAACAGCGATCAATTATCCTGCGTATTCAAACAGTTCACACACTGAATCAAACAGTTGCTTAGTGGTAACCGATAACGTTGGAGTAATGAAGATAGTGTCATCACCTGCGACTACGCCCAGTATACCTTCCGACTTACCTAGTGAGTCTAATAAACGAGCAATCAGCTGCGCCGCACCAGGACCTGTGTGTATCACCACCAATGCATTGTTGTGGTCAATATCTAGTACTAATTCTCGTAAAGAGCTAGAAACGGTCGGAACACCTAGCTCAGCAGGAAGACAGTAAACCATCTCCATTTTTGCGTTACGAGTTCGAACGGCACCAAACTTGGTTAACATACGCGAGACTTTAGACTGGTTGATGCTTTCAAAACCTTCGTGTTTTAGAGCATCAACAATTTCGCCTTGTGAGCCAAAACGTTCTTCTTTTAGTAAGGCTTTAAATGCACGAACTAAGTTGTCTTGCTTTTCTGTATTGCGCATATGTCATTCTTATTCATTAACAAAGATGTTTGCATATTCTCGCATACATATTCAATTTTAGCCAAAACATCCCTGTAATTTGTTAGTCATATCACTGTAAATATTTAATGGAATAATGTGTTATTTGCGACGACTTATTTTGTTATTTCAGTCGATTATCGCCATAATGCGAACTTGCTGTGTAGCACGGTTTTATTGACTTGCGCGAAGTCGCAAAGCTAGCGTTAATTGATTGTAATCACTTTGTGATTAATATAGTTTTTTAACTTAGATTTAGCTCAAGAATTACCCTACAAAGAATCTATAAGAGAAAGCTCTCAAGGAGAATAACAATGAAAGTAGCTGTTATTGGTGCCGCTGGTGGCATCGGTCAAGCCCTAGCCCTACTACTTAAGAACCGCCTACCTGCTGGTTCAGATCTTGCACTTTACGACATCGCTCCGGTAACACCGGGTGTTGCTGCCGATCTTAGCCATATCCCAACGCCTGTTTCGATCAAAGGTTACGCGGGTGAAGATCCAACACCAGCACTAGAAGGTGCGGATGTTGTACTTATTTCAGCGGGTGTTGCTCGTAAGCCTGGTATGGATCGTGCGGATCTTTTCAATGTGAACGCTGGCATTGTTAAGTCTCTTGCAGAGAAAATCGCAGTTACTTGTCCGACTGCTTGTGTTGGTATCATTACTAACCCAGTAAACACAACAGTGCCAATCGCGGCTGAAGTACTGAAGAAAGCGGGCGTTTACGACAAGCGTCGTCTATTCGGTATTACGACTCTTGATGTGATTCGTTCTGAAACGTTCGTTGCTGAACTAAAAGACAAAGATCCAGGCGACATCCGTGTTCCTGTTATCGGTGGTCACTCAGGCGTAACGATTCTTCCTCTACTTTCTCAAGTTGAAGGCGTAGAGTTCACTGATGAAGAAATTGCAGCGCTAACGACTCGCATCCAAAATGCAGGTACTGAAGTAGTAGAAGCTAAAGCTGGCGGCGGCAGTGCGACACTGTCTATGGGTCAAGCGGCTTGTCGTTTCGGTCTTGCACTAGTTAAAGCACTTCAAGGTGAAGAAAACGTGATTGAATGTGCATACGTTGAAGGTGAAGGCGAGCACGCTCCATTCTTCGCACAGCCAGTTAAACTAGGCAAAGAGGGCGCTGAAGCGATCCTTAGCTACGGTGAGCTAAGTGACTTCGAACGTAACGCTTTAGATAGCATGCTTGAAACGCTAAATGGTGACATCGAGATTGGTGTTGAATTCGCTAAATAAGCGAAACGCTATTTAACTCAGACTTAAGCTAATTAATAAGGGCCGGTCATTATGATCGGCTTTTTTGATCCTGAAGTTCAAGCTACTCGTATTTAGCTTTACAATTAATGTGAAGGTAAATGTTATGGCTACTGTTCAGAAGGGTATGAATGTCGAATATTTGGGGCACTTAGGAAAAGTATTGGTAATTGATGAGCAAGAGCAGTACGCGCTAGTAGAGACTTACAACGGGCATGAGCAGTACGCGGTGCCAATGGAAGAGCTTGAAGAGATTGAAGCACAACTGCCGTTATCATTAGAAGCCAGTCGATATTGAATTTGGCTCACCTACAAATATTTGTTGAAAACCAAAAAAAAGAGCCCTGAGGCTCTTTTTGTTATTTATATAGAAGCTAGAAGCTAGAAGCTAGAAGCTAGAAGCTAGAAGCGAGTTGTCTATTAACCTGCTTACTTACTGCGTTTAACAGCTAAGTGTGCGAGCGTGGTTAGCGCTTGCTTATATTCTGAGTCAGGAAGTACAGAAAGCTCAGCGATGGCTTTATCGGCCTCTTCGTAGGCTTTATTTGTTGTGTACTCTAAAGAGCCTGTCTCTTTCATTACAGCCATAATATCGTCAAGACGTTCCATGCCGTTCGCTTTCTCAATCGCTTCACGAATCATGCTTGCTTGTTCAGGAGAGCCATTATGCATTGCGTAAAGTAGAGGCAGTGTTGGTTTGCCTTCGGCTAGATCGTCACCAACGTTTTTACCCATCTCTTTACCATCTGCAGTGTAATCCATCACATCGTCAATCAGTTGGAAAGCGGTGCCTAGGTATTTACCATAGTTCTGCATTGCTGTTTCGATCTCTGGTGATGACTCAGTAAGAATCGCGCCGATTTGGGTCGCAGCTTCGAACAAACGAGCAGTCTTAGAGTAGATCACCTGCATGTAGCTTTCTTCTGTGGTGTCTGGGTTATTGCAGTTCATTAATTGTTGAACTTCACCCTCGGCAATCACGTTTACCGCTTCACTCATTAACTCAAGGATCTTTAAGGATCCTAGCGTTGTCATCATTTGGAATGAGCGTGTGTAGATAAAGTCACCCACCAAAACGCTAGCGGCATTACCAAAAGCGGCATTGGCCGTCGCTTTACCACGTCTCATGTCCGATTCGTCGACAACGTCGTCATGAAGCAGGGTTGCGGTGTGAATAAACTCGATAAAGGCTGCAGAGGTGATATGAGCTTCACCTTGGTAACCAAGTGCGCGGGCAGATAAAAGAGCAAGCAAAGGGCGTAGGCGCTTTCCACCACCGCTAACGATATAAAAACCAAGCTGGTTGATTAAACTTACGTCAGAATTAAGTTGGGCTTGAATTGTTTCATTCACTTTTGCCATATCATTGGCAGTAAGCGTTTGGATAGCTTTAAAATCCATTGTTCATCCGGCTGAAGTTAGACCCTGTAAGGCTTATACGTTGTATTCAATTGTTGAATAATACACTAAAAAACGTTGATTAATACATCGCTAAAGGGCATGATTGCCACACTTTTCTTTGGCGAACAGGTTTTCGCCAATTTTTTAAAAATATGACTTGTCATAGCGCCATGATTCCCGTAGAATCTGCGCCCTATTGATTAGTTTAGCGCACACCCGAGTTGTACAATTAACAACCATAGGCTGTGCGGAAAAAGCGGAGTAAAATATGTACGCTGTTTTCCAATCTGGTGGCAAACAACACCGAGTAAGCGAAGGTCAAACACTTCGTTTAGAGAAATTAGACGTTGAAACTGGTGCAACTGTTGAATTTGATAAAGTTCTTCTTGTTGCTAACGGCGAAGAAATCGCTGTTGGTGCACCTCTTGTTGAAGGTGGCAAGGTTACTGCAGAAGTAGTACAACACGGTCGTGGCGATAAAGTAAAAATCGTTAAGTTCCGTCGTCGTAAGCACTCGCGTAAGCAAGCTGGTCACCGTCAGTGGTTCACTGAAGTGAAAATCACTGGCATTAACGCTTAAGTATTAGGAGAGTTTAACAATGGCACATAAAAAAGCTGGCGGTTCTACTAATAACGGCCGCGATTCAGAAAGCAAACGTCTTGGTGTTAAGCGTTTTGGTGGTGAATCTGTTCTTGCAGGTAACATCATCGTTCGTCAACGTGGTACTAAGTTCCACGCTGGCACAAACGTTGGCATCGGTAAAGACCACACTCTTTTCGCTCTTACTGAAGGTAAAGTGAAATTTGCTGTTAAAGGTCCTAAAAACCGTAAGTTTGTAAGCATCGAAGCTGAGTAATTTAATCTTTAACTAGATTATTTTATTAGCTTTCAAGCTGAATTCAAAAGCCCTGCCGATTCGGCAGGGTTTTTTATTTATAGCAAGAATAAAAAAGCAGACGCTCTTGTTTTGGTTTTGAGAAGCCGTTTTATTTTTTGATAAACAGATTAGTTTTTAAGAAGCCGTTTGTTTTTAAGAAATAAGAAGCAAAGAACCTCTCCTTATTTGTTCCTTGGTTGCAGGTCGGCCTAGATCTTAG
The DNA here is from genome assembly GCF_041475025.1 of Vibrio sp. 10N.222.49.C12. Classification (NCBI taxonomy): domain Bacteria; kingdom Pseudomonadati; phylum Pseudomonadota; class Gammaproteobacteria; order Vibrionales; family Vibrionaceae; genus Vibrio; species Vibrio sp. 10N.222.49.C12. The sequence goes on from NZ_JBFRVF010000003.1 coordinate 63,966, forward strand.
GTGATCGATCTAAACACGGATCTGCTAGAATTTATATCACTCCTTGATGAGTGGTAACGCAACGTAAGTGCGGAGTTAAAAAATGAAATTCGTTGATGAAGCGGTAGTAAAAATAGAAGCCGGTGATGGCGGTAATGGTACAGTTAGCTTTTGGCGCGAAAAATTCGTCGCTAAAGGTGGTCCTGATGGCGGCGACGGTGGTGACGGCGGTGATGTTTACATCCAAGCGGATGAGAACTTAAACACACTGATCGATTACCGTTTCCAACGTTTTTACAATGCAGAGCGTGGCGAGAATGGTCGCGGCGGTAACTGTACTGGTAAACGTGGTAAAGACATTACGCTGAAAGTACCAGTTGGTACGCGTGCAGTTGATATCCACACCAACGAAATCGTTGCTGAAGTTGCTGAACACGGCAAGAAAGTAATGGTTGGTAAAGGTGGTTGGCACGGTCTTGGTAACACACGTTTTAAATCGTCTGTTAACCGCGCTCCTCGTCAAAAGACAATGGGTACTAAAGGCGAAGTTCGTGAACTGCGTTTAGAGCTTCTTCTATTAGCTGACGTTGGTATGCTTGGCCTACCAAACGCAGGTAAATCTACTTTTATTCGTTCAGTATCTGCTGCGAAACCAAAAGTGGCTGATTACCCGTTCACTACTTTGATCCCAAGCTTGGGTGTGGTAAGTGTTGTCCCTGAAAAGAGCTTCGTTGTTGCCGATATCCCAGGACTAATCGAAGGCGCAGCTGATGGCGCTGGCCTTGGTATCCGATTCCTTAAGCACCTTGAGCGTTGTCGTGTTCTTCTGCATATGATCGACATTATGCCGATCGATCAATCTGATCCTATTCAGAATGCACTAACGATCATCGATGAGCTTGAGCAATACAGTGAAAAAGTTTCACAAAAACCTCGCTGGTTAGTGTTCAATAAAGTTGACCTAATGCCAGAAGACGAAGCAGACGAAAAGATTCAAGAAATCATCGATGCTTTGGGCTGGGAAGGCGAGTACTTCAAGATCTCTGCTGTGAATAAAATCGGCACCAAAGATCTTTGCTTCAAACTAGGTGAGTTTATGGAAAACCTACCTCGTGAAGTTGTAGAAGTTGAAGAAGAAGAAAAAGTAGACTTTATGTGGGATGACTACCATAAAGATGCGATGAGCGGTAAGAATGTCGTTACTGAAGATGACGACGATTGGGACGATTGGGATGACGAAGAGGATGACGGCCATGTTATCTATGTTCGTGACTAATCCTCTTAGTTTCTCATAACGCATCGGTCGCTTCTTACAAGTACACTGATAATTTTATTAAACCGCAATGAAAATTGCGGTTTTTTTGTATCTAAATCATGACGTCTTACTGTTTTTTATGCAAAATTTATCTTTAGATAATTAACGCCTATGGGAAGGAAATCATGGCATCAAAGCAAAGAGCGATCTCAAGACTCGTCGCTCAATCAGGACAAATGTTATTGGCGCACGGGGCAGAGAGCACACTGGTCGGCGATATCATGCGTCGCATCGGTATTGCTTGTGGGGTGAATGAGGTTGAAGTCGCACTGTCAGCCAATGCGCTTGTTGTAACTACCGTAATGGATGATCACTGTATTACCACTACTCGAAGTTGTGCTGATCGTGGCATTAACATGCAGGTTATCACCGACATTCAACGCATTTGCATCATGATGGAGAAGGGAATTCTCGATTATGATTTGGCGTATAAAAAGATTCAAAACATCAGCCCCGAGCGCTACAACCGTTGGTTAGTGGTTGTGATGATAGGGTTGTCGTGCGCCTCTTTTAGCCACCTTGCGGGCGGAGACTGGCAAGTCTTCATGATGACTTTTATTGCTTCAGCTTGCGGTATGATCGTCAGGCAAGAGATTGGGCACCGCCATTTCAATCCGCTATTAAACTTTGCTATCACAGCATTCGTTACCACGACCATTTCAGCTCAAGCCGTACTTTACAATATTGGCGGCCAACCCACGATCGTGATGGCTTCATCTGTATTAATGTTAGTACCTGGTTTTCCTCTGATTAACTCCGTCGCTGATATGCTTAAAGGCCATATTAATATGGGGTTAGCGCGCTTTACCATGGCCAGCTTATTAACTCTGGCGACGAGCTTGGGCATTGTCGCGGCGATGAGTCTATCAGATGTTTGGGGGTGGGCAAGCTAATGAGTATTTTCGAACTGTTTTTAGGTCTGCTCAACGATATGTTTTTCGCCGCTATTCCTGCGGTTGGGTTTGCATTGGTGTTTAACGTTCCGCAACGTGCTTTAATTTATTGTGCACTCGGTGGTTCTATCGGTCATGGTAGCCGGTATCTGATGATGCACTTTGGTATTCCCATCGAATGGGCGACGTTCTTCGCCGCAACCGTGGTTGGTATGATAGGGGTTCATTGGTCACATAAACTGTTAGCACATCCGAAGGTGTTTACGGTTGCAGCGCTAATTCCTATGGTGCCAGGTGTGTTTGCCTTCAAGGCGATGATTGCGATGGTGGAGATTAACAGGGCAGGCTACACGCCTGAGTTGTTGGCAATGTTGATGGAGAACTTTTTAAAATCGATGTTCATTATCGCTGGACTGGCGGTTGGCTTGGCGGTGCCTGGGCTACTCTTTTATAGAAGAAGACCGATAGTATAATCGCATAATGATTTACCCTATGAGGGAAATCGGTATAATCTGTGTCTCAGAAATTACAGAGGTATAGAGTTGTGAAAATTAGCTTAATTGCAGCTATGGCTCATGGTGGGAAAATTGACAAGGAAAATGGTTTTTATTTACCTGAAGCTGGTGACAGAATTATTGGTAAAGAGAATGCCATGCCATGGCACTTACCTGCTGATTTTGCTTGGTTTAAAAAACACACTCTAGGAAAACCAGTAATTATGGGGCGTAGAACTTATGATTCTATAGGTCGCCCTCTTCCTGGAAGACAGAATATAGTTATAAGTCGTGATCCTGAGTTATCCATCGATGGGGTAACGACAGTTACATCTACAGAGGAAGCTCTAAAAGCTGTTGGAGACGTTGAAGAGGTAATGGTTATAGGTGGCGGTTCTATATATGAATCTTACCTTCCTATAGCAAATAAACTATATCTAACATTTATTGAAGCGGAAATTGAAGGTGATACTCGCTTTCCTAGCTGGGGAAGTGAAGGTTGGACTTGTGAGTATGATGAATATTACACTCATGATGCTAAGAACCGATTTGATATGCACTTTGTTATATTAGAGCGATAATTTTTAGTAGGGCTTGATTTATTGAAATATAAAACAGGCCCTATATTAAACTATAGTTAGAGCTTTCTGAGTGAAAAACTGTTTATCTTCCCAGCGAAGAATTGTCAATTCACCTCCCCAGACGCATCCAGTATCAAGTCCAATTACGTCTTTTCCGTTATAGCCTTCAAGCGCAGCCCAGTGTCCAAAAACAACGGTTTTATCGAGCTTTATGCGTTGCGGAAGGTCAAACCATGGCACTAATGGTTCATCGGTAATCTCATTCGGTGGTAGCTTACATGCCATGTCGAGACGGCCATCTTCAAAACAGAAACGCATTCTTGTCAGGCTATTGATCGCATAGCGATAGCGCTCAATATCATGTAAATCCTGATGCCATAAATCAGGCGCGTTGCTGTACATGTTTTCGATTAGCCATTGCCATTTATCGGACTTTAACAAGGATACGATCTCTCGATTTTCAACACGTGCTCTTTCTAGATTCCACTGCGGTGAGATACCCGCATGGCACATCACGAACTCTGGGTGTTCTTGAAGCAAAGGCTGTTGTCTTAACCATTCGAGTAGCAGTTCACGATCTTCAGCATCAAGAATCGCTTGAGTCTTATCTTTTGGTTTCGCTGGAAATAGTCCTAAGGACACCGCCAGAAGATGTAAGTCGTGGTTGCCTAATACAACCTTAGCTGCGTCACCAAGGTTACGAATAAAGCGTAACGTCTCCAATGATTTAGGGCCTCGAGCAACTAAGTCTCCGGCGACCCATAAAGTATCTTGGTGTTTATCAAAGTTAATTTTTTCAAGTAGTCCTTGAAGTTCGTCGAAGCACCCTTGGATGTCTCCGACAATGTAATTCGACACAATAGTTTCCTGTAGATACGGATGTACGGCTAATTAAGAATATTAGGGATTGCGAGTCTGAATGGGTCAACTTCGGTAATAAAATCAATGCCCTTGTTATCGGTCATCACATAGTGACCTTGCATAACGCCAACAGGGGTTTCGATGACCGTACCACTTGTGTAGGTGTACTCGTCGTTGGCTTCAATCACGGGTTGTTGGCCAACTACACCATCACCCTCAATGGTGAGCTGCTTGCCGTTAGAGTCGGTAATTAACCAGCGGCGAGACTTAAGTTGCACCGTTGTTTTACTTAGATTTTTGATGGTAATAATGTAGGCGAAGACATAACGATTCTTCGTTGGCTCAGATTGTTCTTCTATGTACTTAGAGTGAACCTGGCATTTGATACAAGGCGTAGATATATCCATATTCGCACCTTTTGTTGTTGATATACTTAATGTAATTAAAGTATTACATAAAAAAGGCTCCTAACCGAAGTGTAGGAGCCTTTTTTATTTATTTGTCAGCGTTATGACTGTCGTACAACCAGTTTGCCATGTCGACAAACTGCTCGAGCGTTAAGTTCTCAGGACGCATGCTTGGGTTGATACCTAGCTCTTCAAGCACTTCCTTATCGATTAAGCTCTTGTAGCAGTTACGAACTGTTTTACGACGTTGGTTAAAGCCTTCACGACAGACGCGATCTAGCCATTTCAGATCTTTTGCCGGATAAGGCAGCACTTCGTATGGCTGTAGGCGCACGACTGCTGAGTCTACTTTCGGTGGCGGAACGAAGGCCGTTGGTGGAACTTCTAACACAGGCGTTACTTTACAGTAGTATTGAGCCATTACAGTAAGACGACCGTAAGCTTTACTGCCAGGGCCAGCAGCTAGACGGTTAACCACTTCTTTTTGAAGCATAAAGTGCATGTCTTGCACGTCTTTATGGAATTCAAAAAGGTGGAACATCAATGGTGTAGAGATGTTATATGGCAAGTTACCAAAGATGCGTAGCTTATTGTTTGGCTTAACCAGTTCTTGGAAATCGAACTTCATCGCATCGCCTTCACGGATCGTTAGCTTGTCCGCAAGATCTGGATGGTTACGAAGACGTTCTGCAAGGTCTCTATCCAATTCGATAACAGTAAATTTATCGACAAGCTTACCCACAGGCTCAGTAATTGCGCCTAAACCAGGACCGATCTCTACCAAGTTTTGACCTGGTAGTGGGTTAATACTCGATACGATGCCATCAATAATGTATGGATCGTTAAGGAAGTTTTGACCAAAACGTTTACGCGCTTTGTGCCCTAAGTGGACATCATTTCTCATTGCTTTTTCTCTACTAATTCAATGGCGTGCGTGAGCGCTGTTCTAAAGCTCCCTGTATCGGCTTGGCCTTTCCCTGCCAAGTCTAAGGCGGTACCGTGGTCGACTGATGTGCGAATAAACGGTAAGCCAAGCGTGATGTTCACTGAGCGACCAAACCCTTTGTATTTCAATACCGGGAGTACTTGGTCGTGATACATACCTAAAACAGCATCTGCATCTTGCAAATATTTTTCATTAAAGATGGTGTCTGCTGGCAATGGGCCAACTAAATTGATGCCATCTTTTTGGCGAATTTTTTCTAGCGTCGGGGTGATAGTTTCAATCTCTTCACGCCCTAAACAACCATCTTCACCAGCATGTGGATTCAAGCCACACACATAGATAGTTGGTTTCTCAATAGCAAATTTTTCAACCAAGTCTTTATTTAGAATAGCAATAATTTGCTCTAATCTGTCTTCGGTCACAGCTTGAGATACATAAGCTAGTGGGATGTGCGTTGTTACTAGCGCAACACGCAGCCCTTCAGTTGCCAACATCATCACCACCAGTGGTGTATTGGACTTCTCTGCAAAGAACTCGGTATGGCCGCTAAAAGCAACGCCAGCTCGGTTAATTACACCCTTGTGAACGGGGCCGGTGACAATAGCATCAAATTCATCATTCATACAGCCAATTGCTGCGGTTTCTAAAGTATTTAATACGTAATGACCATTAGCCTCATTGAGTTGACCTGCAACTGCCGTTTTAGCAAGTGGAACGTGTTTCACTACCAGTGTGCCAGCGCGTTGCGGTTGCTTAGCTGCATTTGCATCGTAGTCCAGAAGATCGACTTCGATACCAAGAATTTTAGCTCGCTCGGATAGCAGTGTTTTATCAGCACAAACCACGAGTTGATGAGGCCAACTTTCTTGAGATAGAGCCAAAGTTAAATCTGGGCCTATCCCTGCTGGTTCACCTGCGGTTATGACAATACGTTTAGTTGTTGTCATCTTGGTCGTCCTCAACCATCTCAACAAAGGCACTTGCTCTTACTTCTTGTAGCCAAGCACCAGCTTCTTCGTTGAATTTACGGTTAAATAGAATTTGGTAAGCTTTGTTTTTCAAAGCTGAATCGGTACGGTCGACTTCGCGACGGTCTAGTACTTCAACAATGTGCCAACCGTGTACGGTTTTGAATGGCGCACTGATTTTGCCTTCTGGTAGCGTTTCTACTTGGTGTTTGAATTCTGGTACATACAAATCTGGTGTTTGGTAGCCTAGCTCACCATCTTGTACTGCAGAACCTGGATCTTGGCTGTATTGCTGTGCAAGGTCGCCAAAGCTCGCTTCACCTGCGTTTACGCGGCGCGTGATCTTTTCAAGTTGTTCTTTCGCGCCATCGTCACTCAAGATTACGGTTGGCTTAATCAAGATATGACGAGCATTCACTTCCGTTACTGCTACGGTTTCTAAGCCTTTCACATCTTCAATTTTTAGAATGTGGAAACCTACACCGCTACGGAAAGGCCCGATGATGCTGCCTTTATTTTGCATTTTGATCTGGTCAGCAAAAATGGTTGGCATCTCTTCTTTACGCATCCAACCCCAATCACCACCTTGCAGCGCTTTAGGACCCTTAGAGTAAGTATATGCCATGGTGCTGAAATCTTTGCCTGAGTTCAGTTCTTCGACAAGTTCTTTAGCTTGGGCTTCTAGCTCTTCTTTGGTTTGGTCATCATTAAAGCGAAGTTGAATGTGTCCAATCTTGTATTGAACGGTTGCGTTAGTCTCTTGCGCTAAGATATCCGCTAGGTTATCGACCTCTGCAGGAAGGATGTTAATACGACGGCGAACTAGAGCATTGCGAGCCTCACTTGCCGCAATTTCTTTTCTTACTTGCTCTCGAAATGCATTGTAGCTAAGGCCTTCTTCAGCAACCGATGCGGTAAGTTGTTCTACCGTTTGGTTGTTGTCTTTAGCGATACCTTCAATTGCTTGATCAAGTCGAGCATCATCAATACGAACACCGATACGTTCTGCTTCTTGAGTTTGAATAGTATCGATGATCAGTTTTTCTAGTACTTGCTCATTGAGCACATCTTGCGATGGCAATGTTTGCCCGCTTTTCTTAGCGTTTGCGCGCAGCGTCTTCATCGAGGCATCGATGTCGCTTTGTAAGATAACGCCTTCGTTAACGATAACTTTTACGCTGTCTAGCTCGACTGGCGCTGCAAAGCTTGTTGATAAAGTACAAGTCGCTGCGATAGCAATTAATGTGCGTTTCCACAATGTCATGTGTAATCCTTTAAATTTACTGACGTTTTATCAATAAAGAAAATTAGTTGTTTAAGAAGAATGGGCGACCATAGCTTAGAGAGTTGTCAGAGCTGCTATCCCCAACGGCTCCAGAGTCAGAACCAATGTTGGTACCAAAGCCTACAATACCGAAGTTAACGCTGAAGTTATTTTCATATTCAGGCGTAGTATTTGGATTACTAATGTTGTTTGTCAAACGGTTACTATAAGTAAAGCCGATGTACCAACAATCCGATTTGTAGTTTAAACGAGCTAACCACTCTAGATCTTCTTGTGTGGTTAAGTCATAGAAATATTGAGCACTGGTATTCCACTTTGGCGAAATTTGGTAGGCTCCGAGTAGACCTGCTTGTGAGATACCATCCCTCGTAATTGATGATACGTCAAAATCTACAGTTTCATTTATGTACTCTTCTGTTACATAGCGGTAGTTGGTTTGTATGTAACCGCCTGCGAAGCGATATTCTAATGTGCTGTTGGCAAGTTGCATCGCAGTGGAATCGATGTCGTATTGCACGCCACCATGGTAGAACAGATAGTCATCATAGTTGAAATCCATTTCAATAGCCCAAGACGAATAATTAGTTTTCTTATTAGAGTCGTCGTTGTCTAAAGTCTGTTTTGTATCTTTATCGATATAAAAAATCTGACCAAAAGAAATATTCAAACGCTCTTTATACTCATCATCGAAGAAACGAGACGATGCACCATAACTAATTTGATTCGCAGATGCGATACGGTCTACACCACTGTATTTACGGCTTCTAAATAGGCCGTAGTAATCGGTTTGTAACAGCGTAGTATCATAAAGACCAATATCGCTTTGATCTTCTTCTGGCACGTAAAGATACTGGACTTGCGGTTCGAGTGTTTGAGTATAGTTGCCAACAATAGTGGTGTCGCGTTCTAGGACGATACCTGCGTGGCTTCTAAACTCTGGAATAACTCGGCTTACCGATTCTTCTAAGCCTTCATAATCAGAACCCGCACCTGTATCAACGCCGTCAAGGTCTTGTTGATAGTAAGTACCAAGTAGTCGAGCTTCTGTTGTCCATGTGCCCCAAGTATTGCCTAGAGGGATGGTGATACCAGGCTCAACATGAACACGAGTCGCAGAAGGTTTACCTGAAGCGTCGGTATCAAAGAGTGAAACATGACTGATCATGTCGAAGTCTAAATACTCCATCACCTCAGGAGCATAGTAATTGTACTCGAGTTGTGGCATCAGACGATAAGGTAGATTGTTGCTCGTAGTAAGAACTTGGAAATCTCGTACAAGTACAGACGCATCCCAGTTTTGAGAACGGTAGGTAGCTTTTCCTTCTTGTAATAGTTGGCCATCTTCACGATTACCAATACTACTTCCACTAACGTCTGTGAAATAGTCGATATCACTGACTTTCGAGTAGTCGACTTCAAACAACCACGATTGCTGGAATATACCTGAGTGCTGTAGCTGAGCGCCCCAACGATCACCTTTGTCTTCGAACTTTTTGTCATCGGGGAGGTACTCTGACTCAATGCTACCTGAACCAAAATCAGTTAAGTAACGGAATTTACTATTAAGTTGAGTGCCACGTTCTTGCATGTACTTGAAGGTGGTTTCCAAGTCGTAGTTTGGTGCTAAGTTCCAATAAACTGGGATTTCAGCTTCAAAACCATCGCTTGAACCGTATGAAACTGTTGGGTATAAGAAGCCGGTTTTACGAGTATCACCAATAGGAACAGTTAAGTACGGTAGGTAAAACACCGGAACACTTTGAATTTCAAAACGTGGATTATAAAAAGTGGCTTGTTCTTCGTCTTGGTCGACACTGATGCTCGATGCTCTTAGGCGCCAAGCGTTATCACCAATCGGGCAAGACGTAATCGAACCATCTTCAATCTCATAAACCGCTTTACCTGTTTTTGCAATATAAACAGCATCTCCGCGACCGGGCTCGCAAAGGAATTCGTAATCGGTGTTCTCAAGCGTCATTTCATCTGTAGTCAGATTATTGGTCGCTCTGTCTGAGATAGATTTGATTTGACCATCACTAAAGTTTACGTTGCCTTCAGCTACAACGATATTTTCTTGTTGGTGCAGGGTTACGTTATCGGCAACGATGGTCTTGTTCCCTTGCGTAACGACTACGTCACCTGAATATATTGCCTTGTCACCATTGATAGCTTCTAAGCGATCTGACTCAACATGAGCGGGTAGCTGTGTCTCGTTTTCTGCAGCGGGCTCGATCAAGCATTGATCTATAGAGGGCATTTCCTGCACACTACTATCGGTGATTGTTTCAGCTTGAGTTGTCGACACGTATAAAGCCGTACTTATAGACGCGGCTAACAAGGTGCGGGAAAAAGATTGCATGAAGTTGAACTATCCTGTGTCACTAGATGAAGGGTTGATCTAGTATCAATCCAATTAATAAAGCATTTTCCTTATGATAAAGGAAATAATAGCATTCAGCATCATCAGACAGCATTACTCAGATAAAATTCATAGATAGAGAACACATAATGCAAATATTTGGCAAAATTTTGGGCGCGTTTTTTGGCTTTTTATTTGGAGGGCCACTCGGTTTAGTTTTTGGTCTGTTTTTAGGACACCAATTCGATAAAGCTCGCGGATTGAACCAATCAGGCTTCAATAGCTCTGGTTTTGGTCGAGGTCCAAGCCAAGCAGAAAGACAGAACGAGTTTTTTAAATCCGCTTTTGCGGTTATGGGGCACGTTGCTAAAGCGAAAGGGCAGGTAACGCCAGAAGAGATTCAACTCGCTTCTACCATGATGGAGCGTATGAACCTGCATGGCGAACAGCGTAAAGCAGCGCAAGATGCATTCCGTGACGGCAAAGAGAGCGACTTCCCTCTGAACGACGTACTTGAGCGAGTTAAAATCTCATCGGGTGGTCGTTTTGATCTTCTGCAGTTCTTTCTAGAGCTTCAGGTATCTGCCGCATTTGCGGATGGAAGTTTGCACCCGAGTGAACGTCAAGTTCTGCATAAAATAGCGCAAGGGCTTGGGTTTTCGGCAGCACAACTAGAACGCCGCTTGCAGATGCAAGAAGCTGCGTTCCGTTTCCAACAGCAAGGTGGAAGCTTTGGTGGCCATCAGGGGCATGGGCAATCATCAGGTTGGCAACAGGCTTCGCAACAGAACCAACTTGGCGACGCATATAAGGTTCTTGGTGTGAGTGAAAGTGCTGACGGTAAAGAGGTGAAGAAAGCCTACCGCAAGCTGATGAATGAACATCACCCAGATAAACTGATGGCGAAGGGCTTACCGCCTGAGATGATGAATGTTGCGAAAGAGAAATCGCAAGAAATTCAGAATGCTTATGACCTGATAAAGAAAGTAAAAGGTTTTAAGTAATTGAACACTAAACTGAGTAATAACAAAGTTACTCGGTTTTTTATTAAAGGGAATTATATGACGGTAACGTATCAGGATGTTCTAGAGTTTTGGTTCGATGAGTTGACGCCTAAAGATTGGTTTACTGGCGGCGCCGAGATTGACACTTTGATAGAGTCTCGATTTTCTGAATTGCATAAAGCAGCCATTCAAGGCGAGCTATTTGAGTGGCGCCAAACTGCGCAAGGACGATTGGCTGAGATTATCGTACTTGATCAGTTTTCTCGAAATATTGGTAGAAAAAGTCCGACAGCATTTTCTGCTGATCCGATGGCGTTGGCTCTAGCCCAAGAGGCGGTAGCGGGTGGTTTTGATCACCAGCTTAACGAGCAACAGAAAAGCTTCCTGTATATGCCTTATATGCACAGTGAATCTTTGTTAGTCCATGAACAAGCCGTGGAACTCTTTTCTCAAACGGGATTAGAGCATAATCTGGACTTTGAGTTTAAGCACAAGGTTATCATTGAGCGATTTGGTCGCTATCCGCACCGTAATGAGGTGTTAGGGCGAGCTTCGACTCCCGAAGAGATTGAGTTCTTGCAGCAACCGGGCTCAAGCTTTTAATTGTAGAAATACGGTCAAAGAATTGAGAAGAGGCTAGAGGTTAATAAAAACCTCTCGCCTCTTTTTTACTTTAGTGATCAACTTTAGCCTTAGAGCTAGTTTGCTTGGTTGAGCGACCAATCGTATTCATAACTGATGTTTTGAGTATTGGTTACTGCTTCAATTCGATATTGTTCTAAGTGCTGAATAAGCTGTTTCTTCGTACCAAAATCCACAGCAAACCATTCGTAAATCGATGATAGTTGAAGCTTATTGTTTGTAACCATCACGCCTTTGTCACTGCTTACAAACTCAGTTGCAGCTTGCTCTAGCAAGGCTTCAGTATTTTTAGAGGTAAAAGCGTCAGGTTGTAAGTTAGGGCAACCTAGGCTGGCACAGTTCACTGCATAATGCGTGCGAGGATCTTGCCAAATTGGTCTTAGGATTCGGTGTTCAATGTCATTGAGTGTCAGTGATTTCCCATTAACGACTACCACATCATCTCCCCACGGACCGAAACTAAATAGTCCGCCAAGTTTAGTTATGGATTTGATCGGGTAGGCATCAAGAATCAAATCGACAGTCACGGCGTTGTATAGGTTAACCCAATAGGCATACTGCTCCGCTTTTGAATAGTCGAGCGGATTCACCTGTTCGAGTTGCTTGATGTATTGTTTAAGCTTTGTTTTATCGGCGGTGTTCACTGCTTTATAGCGAACTAACGTATTTTGCCCCTGTTTAACCAAGTAGCTATCGAGGAATTGCTGCCAATCTTGATGAGATACCTGTTCTAGTTTGGTTTCGTCGCTTTGGTTCCAGTATGGCCAAAGATCGGACTTAGGCGCAGACCAAGCTAAGGTTGAGAAAAGTAGGCTGACAATAAAAAGTAGTTGTTTCATGGCATTCTCCTGATGACTGACTACTAAGACCTTAAGGCTTACCATTTTCTTTCATTGCTCTTCATTTAAATAAACATATGAAGTTAAGTTAAAAGCTTAGCCAAATAAAAAAGGTTGGCACTTGGCCAACCTTTAGATTTATTCAGAAACGTCTCATTATTTTAGGAAGCTAGGAATCTTAGCTTCAAACTCTGAGATCTTATCGGCATGTTGAAGTGTAAGGCCGATATTATCTAAACCATTCAGTAAGCAGTGACGACGGAACTCATCAATTTCAAACGAGTACTCTTTGCCGTTCGCGCTGACTTTCATTGCTTCTAGATCAACCGTAATTTCTGCACCTTCATTCGCTTCAACGAATTGGAATAGCTCATCCACTTCTTGCTCAGTCAATCGAACTGGCACCATTTGGTTGTTGATCGAGTTACCGTAGAAAATGTCGGCAAAGCTTGGTGCGATCATTACTTGGATACCGTAATCGGCAAGCGCCCACGGTGCGTGTTCACGAGATGAACCACAACCGAAGTTTTCACGAGCTAAAAGAATTGAAGCGCCTTGGTAGCGAGCTTCGTTCATTACAAAATCAGGGTTTGGCTGTTGGCCTGCATCGTCTAGGAAGCGCCAATCGTGGAACAAGTGCTTACCAAAACCGATGCGGTTTACTTTCTGTAGAAACTGCTTTGGAATGATCGCATCAGTATCGATGTTGGCCGTATCTAGAGGAACGACTAATCCGGTGTGTTGTTGAAAACCTGACATGTTAAATCCTCTAATTAAAGTTCACGAATATCGACAAAGTGACCAGCGATAGCCGCTGCGGCTGCCATTGCTGGGCTAACTAGGTGCGTACGACCATCACGGCCTTGGCGACCTTCAAAGTTACGGTTTGATGTAGAAGCACAGCGCTCTTGTGGACCTAGACGGTCGTTGTTCATTGCAAGACACATAGAACAGCCTGGTAAGCGCCATTCAAAGCCGGCTTCGATGAAGATCTTATCTAGGCCTTCAGCTTCAGCTTGTGCTTTAACTTGCTCTGAACCCGGAACGATAAGCGCTTGAACATGTTTCGCTACTTGACGACCTTTCGCTACCGCTGCTGCTGCACGCATGTCTTCGATACGAGAGTTAGTACAAGAACCCACGAACACTTTATCTACGTTGTAATCAGATAGAGATTTACCGGCTTCAAGACCCATGTAAGCCAGCGCTTTTTCAGCTGATGCTTTTTCTACAGGGTCTGCGAAGCTTTCTGGTGCAGGGATTGGTGTGTCTACTGAGATAACCTGACCTGGGTTGGTACCCCAAGTGACTTGTGGTTTGATGTCTGCCGCTTCTAATGTAACAACTGCATCGAATTCTGCATCAGCATCGGTTTTTAACGTATCCCAGTATTCGATTGCTGCTTCTAGGTCTTCGCCTTCTGGAGAGAACTTACGACCTTTGATGTACTCGTATGTCGTTGCATCTGGAGCGATTAGACCCGCTTTCGCGCCTAGCTCGATTGCCATGTTACATACTGTCATACGACCTTCCATCGTAAGGTCGGTAATTGCCTCACCACAGAATTCAACTACGTAGCCAGTACCGCCAGCAGCCGTTGTTTTACCGATGATCGCTAGCACGATGTCTTTTGCAGTGATGCCAGGAGTAACCTTGCCTTTTACTTCGATCTTCATGGTTTTAGCGCGAGCTTGTTTTAGCGTTTGCGTAGCTAGAACGTGTTCCACTTCTGAAGTACCGATACCAAATGCTAGTGAACCAAATGCACCGTGTGTCGCCGTGTGCGAGTCACCACATACGATGGTCATGCCCGGTAGCGTAATACCTAGCTCAGGACCCATTACGTGCACAATACCTTGGTATTTGTGGTTTAGATCGTAAAGCGTGACACCAAACTCTTCACAGTTCTTCGATAGCGTTTCCATTTGGATACGAGCCATCTCACCAGAAGCGTTGATGTCTTTAGTTTGTGTCGATACGTTGTGATCCATGGTCGCAAAAGTTTTGCCTACTTGGCGAACTTTACGGCCTTTTTCACGTAGGCCATCAAAGGCTTGAGGTGACGTTACTTCGTGGACTAAGTGACGATCGATATAAAGAATTGGTGTTTCGCCCTTCGCTGCAACCGCAACGTGAGCGTCATAAACTTTTTCGTATAAGGTTTTTGCGTGCTGGTTTGTCGACATAGCTTTTCTTCCTTGGGAGCATCAGTCCCAGTGTTTGTTTCTAGCCAAGTCAGGCACTCTGGATGACTTGGCTTGATATTATTCTTATGTACTTTCTTAAGAGCGTTATGCTTATGAAGCTAAGATGTACTCAGCGATCTTGTCACCCATTTCAGAGGTGGTTAGCGCTTGTTTGTCGCCTGCAAGGTCAGCTGTTAGCTCGCCTGCTGAAAGTGCTTTAGATACCGCTGCTTCGATGTCTTGTGCTGCCGCTTCTTCGCCTAGGCTGTAACGAAGCATTAGCGCTGCAGAAAGAATTTGTGCAACTGGGTTTGCAATGTTCTTACCTGCGATGTCTGGTGCACTGCCTCCTGCTGGTTCATATAGACCGAAGTTGCTTTCGTTCAAGCTTGCAGAAGGAAGCATACCCATAGAACCAGTGATCATTGCGCACTCATCAGAAATGATGTCACCAAAGATGTTTGAACATAGCATTACGTCAAACTGAGACGGGTCTTTGATTAGCTGCATGGTCGCGTTGTCGATGTACATGTGGTTTAGCGTTACATCTGGGTAATCTTTAGCGATCTCTTCAACCACTTCACGCCATAAGATAGAGCTCTGCAGAACGTTTGCTTTATCGATTGAGTAAACGTTTTTGTTACGTAGACGTGCAGATTCAAACGCAATCTTGGCAATACGTTCGATCTCGTAACGGTGGTAAACCTCGGTATCAAATGCTTTTTCCGTTGCGCCTTCGCCTTCACGACCTTTAGGTTGGCCGAAGTAGATGCCGCCTGTTAGCTCACGAACTACAACGATGTCGAAGCCGTTACCTGAAATGTCAGCACGCAAAGGCGAGAAAGACTCTAGACCTTTGTGGATTTGTGCAGGACGTAGGTTACAGAACAGTTGGAAGTGTTTACGGAGAGGAAGTAGGGCACCACGCTCTGGTTGATCGTTTGGTGGCAGGTGTTCCCACTTAGGACCGCCGACAGAACCAAAAAGTACCGCGTCAGATTCTTCACAACCTGCAACTGTTGCTTCTGGAAGTGGACAGCCGTGGTTATCAATTGCGATACCACCAACATCATACTCTTCGCGAGAAAAGCTAATTGCGTGTTTCTTTTCAATCGCGTCTAGCACTTTGTGTGCTTGTTGCATTACTTCTGGGCCAATGCCATCACCAGGTAGTACGGCAATTTTGTATGATTTATCAGTCATGTTAATCCTTTAATTCTTTGTTACTGAGCTATTTAGCTCGTTTTAAATTTTGTCCCTAAAGCCAATAACATCGGCTCTAGGGCTCTGTTATTGGGTGTTTAAACTGTTGCGATTCTTTGCTGTTTCATTTCAGCAATGGTGTCTGCGCGTTGAATGCTATTAATAACGTGCAGTAGCGCCTGACCAGAGGCCTCAACGATATCCGTTGAAACGCCTGTACCGTGGTACTTGCGGCCTTTGTAGTTCGCAATAATATCAGCTTGGCCTAAGCCATCTTCGCCTTCACCTTTCGCGGTAAGGTCGAATTTATCCAATGCAATTTCGTAACCCGTTAAGCGGTAGATACATTGGTATAAAGCATCAACAGGGCCGTTACCGACAGCCGCTTCGCATTTCTCTTCATCACCACATTGCAGCTTGATGCTGGTGGTTGACATAACACTACCAGATTGTACGCTTAGGTAGTTAAGTTTATAGAAGTCATCTTCGTCACGTAGATTTGCGAAGTGCATTAGTGCTTCTAGGTCGTAATCGAATACTTGGCCTTTACGGTCAGCCAGTTTCAAAAAGTCTTCGTACAATGAATCTAGGTTGTACTCATTGTCTTTGTAGCCCATTGCGTCCATGTGGCTCTTAACGGCTGCACGACCACTGCGACTTGTTAGGTTCAATGCCTTGTTTTTCAAGCCAATAGACTCAGGAGTCATGATCTCGTAAGTGTTCTTGTTCTTTAGCATGCCGTCTTGGTGGATACCTGAAGAGTGGCTGAATGCGTTAGCACCGACGATTGCTTTGTTGTCTTGAATTGGCATGTGGCAAAGCTGGCTAACCAACTTACTGGTACGGTGAATCTCTTGATGATCCAAACCAGTATGAACACCTAGTAACTCTTGGCGAGTTTTGATGATCATTGCGATTTCTTCTAAAGAACAGTTGCCCGCACGCTCACCGATACCGTTAATAGTACCTTCAACTTGACGAGCACCGGCTTGTACCGCAGCAATTGAGTTAGCAACCGACATACCCAAGTCATCGTGACAGTGAACAGAGATGATTGCTTGGTCGATGTTTGGAACGCGATCAAATAGCGTTTTGATAATGCCACCAAACTCGTTAGGTACTGTGTAGCCCACTGTGTCTGGAATGTTGATGGTTTTCGCGCCCGCGTTGATTGCCGCTTCAACCATACGACATAGGTTATCGATAGGCGTACGACCTGCATCTTCACAAGAGAACTCAACATCGTCTGTGTAGTTGCGCGCATGCTTTACCGCTTTTACTGCCATATCGACAACATCGTCGTAGCTACGGCGTAATTTATCTTGCACGTGAACCGTTGATGTAGAAATGAAGGTGTGAATACGGAACTGCTCAGCGACTTTTAACGCTTCTGCAGCGGCATCGATATCCTTCGCTACAGCACGAGAAAGTGCACAGATTCGGCTGTCTTTAATATTTTTTGCGATGGTTTGTACTGACTCAAAGTCGCCTGGTGATGACACCGGAAAGCCCGCTTCAATAACATCTACACCCAGTCGTTCAAGTGCATAAGCGATCTGTAATTTCTCTTTTACCGTTAAGCTTGCAGCCAACGCTTGCTCGCCATCACGTAAGGTCGTGTCAAAAATTATCACTTGATCGTTCATGGGTGCTTCCTTATATCGATAATGAATCGATTGCTATCCAAATTATTATTAAGAATGATGTTCTTTTAAAAGTGCCAGTTACAAAAAAACCCGCTCAGCGCGGGTTTTAATATTTGTGTAGTTCTTGACCCACAACTTACCCGCGCGATTGGTTCACGATAAGGAGAAGTTTCAGCAGTCGAGAAGAAGAAAAAATCATTACACAAATATCCGTAAATAAACTGTTAACACCATATTTACCGCAATTTATTCTGAGCGTCAAACAAGAAAATCCAATATCAGCGCGCTTTGGCGGTGTTTTTTTTTGGTTTGTGCTGCTTGCGTGTTGTTTGCTGGTGTTATCAGCTGATTGAGTGTTTTGTACTGGGCGGTTAGTTTATCGTTTGGCTGATGTGTAGGTTAAAACTTTGTAGTAAATCTTTTTGATGGAACGATTCACCAATAAAATTAAAAGGGTGGCTAAATTAATTAATCATTTGATTAAATAGTGAGTAATTAATCTTCTACAACCATGTCGATTTATCCCTATAATTAATCGTGTGATTAATTATAGGGATAGGTCTCAGTGATGGCAGCGCGTAAAGCGGGGCGACCTCAAAAAAACTTAGATGTTCGACAGTTATTGATTGAGCATGCTCGTGATCTGTTTGTCGTTCAAGCATACGACAAGGTCTCGACGCGCCTGATTGCTGAGCGTGCGGGTGTGAATATAGCGATGATCCGCTATTACTTTGGTAGTAAGGCCGGGCTGTTTGAAGCGATGCTGCGTGAAACGCTACGACCGATGCAATTCCAGATGCAGAGGTTGGTTGAAGAAAGCAGTCATGAGAACTTTCTTGATTTAATGAGGACTTACTACAAAGAGATGGTCAAGGTGCCGAAGTTTCCTCGCTTGATAGCCCAAGTGATGAATATGCCTCCCTCTGAAGTGCAAAGAGAGTTGCTCGAAAAGGTTTTCCTCGATGTTGCAAAGCCAGCCCAAGATGTCATTTTTGAAAAGCTGGTTGAACAAGGCATCTTAAAACAGAACATGGATCCAAAATTGTGCCGTGTTTCGTATGTAAGCTTGATGGTGTTTCCTTTCATCGCTCCGCCGCCTTTATTGGCAATTCATGGGATTGAGATTAATGAAGAATTTCTTAATCGTTTAATCGAACACAACATTCAATTGATGACTGAAGGCTTTATTAACGCACCGAGCCCTTCTTCCGTGCAGGACCAAAGATAATGAAAATAAATAGAAAACTACTCTTCTTTCCAGCACTTGCGGTTGGTGTGATTGGCCTTGTCGCCGCGATTAACTTGAAGCCGGATCTTCCAACCAAACCTGCGGGTGATAGGGCTCGCTTAGTTGATACTGTGAGCCTAGAACAACAACTGATAGCGCCGTTAGCGGTCGGCTTTGGCAAAGTGGTGCCTAAAGTCGAATGGAAAGCGATTGCAGAGGTGACAGGACAGATCGTGTATCGACATCCAGATCTTGAAAAAGGCCAGGTGATCCCTGCAGGAACGGTCGTGCTCAAGGTTGATCCATTGGATTACGAATTGAAACTGATACAAGCAGAGGCGGATCTAAAATCAAGCCAAACCTCATTAGCGAAATTGAATCAAGAAGAAGACAACCTTAATCAGACTCTTAAGATCGAAAAGAATCGCTTAGTGATCAGTAATAAAGAGTTACAACGTAAACAGGATCTGCGTAAGAAAGGGCTCACCTCTCAATCGGATGTCGATCTACAAAAACAAAGTGCGCTATCTCAACAGAAGTTGGTATTAGATATCGCGAACCAAATCGCATTAATGCCAGACGAAAAACGTGTTGCGCAAGCGGTGATTAAGGTCAATGTATCTAAAGTCAAAGAGGCGCAGCGCTCTCTCGATAAGACTACCGTCACTTTACCAAGAGCGATGCGAGTTGCTCAAGTTTATATCGAGCAAAATCAAGTGGTTAACCTTCAGCAAGAGATGTTTATTGCTCACGGGATTGATGTCATGGAAGTGGAGGCGCAACTTTCTATTCACGATATACAAACTTTAGCCTCCAGTTTTAAGCAGTTCCCTCGCGATACCGCAGGAATTCCTAATCCTTATGAAGCGCCAATCAAAGCAAGCATCCAACTTAACAGCGGTAACCTGAATCTTAGCTGGCCTGCGAAGGTAGCAAGAATCAGCGAAACGGTTGATGAAAACCAAGCGACGGCGGGGATTATTCTCGAGATCGCTCAAGACTATTCACAACTGCAGCCAGACAGCGCAACGCCGTTGGTTAATGGTATGTTTGTAAAAGCCGAGATTGAAGGTGTAGCGAATCTGAGTTGGGTTGTGCCGGAGCGAGCACTGCATGGTGATAAGGTTTACTTGATGGATGACAATCAGCGTTTGCAAGTGGTGAATGTTGAAGTGCTTTATCGCAGAGACAATCAAGTGGTTGTGAGTGGAGAGCTACAAACTGGAGATAAACTGGTTCTCAATGATGTCCTGCCAGCAATAGAAGGCATGTTACTGAGAGAGTCCAACTCTGAAGAGGCTGAGCTTGAATCAGATACTCAGGAGAGTGCGTCATGATCAAGTTTTTCTCTCGGCACCCAACAGCAGCAAACTTGTTGATGCTTGGGTTGTTGATCTTGGGTATAAGCTCACTATCAACCATCAAACGTGAAACCTTCCCAGCTTACGATCCGCCTTACATTATGGCTGCGATTGTTTATCCCGGCGCCTCTCCACAAGAAGTGGAAGAGAGCTTGTGTGTGCGAATGGAAGATGCAGTAGACGGCTTAGCCAACATTGAAGAAACTCAGTGTGAAGCCATCGAAGGCAGCGCTCGTTTAATTCTAAAGTTAAATGAAAAAGCGGACATCGGCCGAATGCTGGTGGATGTGCAAACCCAGATCAACTCGATCAATGATTTCCCAACTGAGATTGAATCGCCTGTTGTTCAAGAGCTAGATTGGAATGAACCGGTTGTCGATATCGCTATAACAGCCGAAACGTCGTGGCCAGAACTTAAGGCCTACGCGGAAGATCTTAAGCGCACCATGAAGCTTGATTACGATGTCTCTTTGGTCGAGGTTAGCGGCTTCTCGGATCATCAATATCGAGTGGAACTGGATACCCAAGCTATTCGTCAGTTGGGTTTGAGTGTCGGTGATATCGCGGATCAAATTGGTCGACAGAATGTAAAACTGCCGAGTGGTAACGTTGAAACACCAGACAAAAACTTTCTGATTCGTTTCGACGAGAGACGAGTTACGCCTGTTGAGCTGGAAAGCATCGTGGTTGGATCTGCGCCTAATGGCTCGGTGATTCGTTTGAGAGACATAGCCAAAATAACCGACCGCTTTGAGCTTGATGAGCAAAAGGTGCTATTTGATGGCAAGCCTTCAGCGCTGCTTAAGATCAGTAAGAACAAAGAAGACGATGCGCTGCGAATCAAAGAGAACGTAACACGATTCGTTGAAGATCAGAGCGCGATTGCTCCTGATGGCGTGACACTACAAATGACCAACGATCTCTCATCTGTACTTTGGGATCGTCTAACCATGATGGTGAGCAATGGCTGGCAAGGTATTGTGCTGGTGTTCGCCACCATGTGGCTGTTCTTCAGCTTACGTTATTCATTTTGGGTGGCGGCAGGGTTGCCAGTGGCCTTCCTTGGTGGCTTGTTCTTAATGGCCAACCTTGGTTTGTCGATCAACATTATGTCGCTGGTCGGGTTGTTAATGGCAATCGGTATTATGATGGATGACGCCATCGTGATCGCCGAATCGATAGCCTCCCACTTAGATAGGGGACAAAGCGTCGATGATGCGGTGTACAACGGCGTTAAGAAAGTGCTTCCCGGAGTACTGTCTTCTTTCTTAACCACGGTGTGTATTTTCGGTAGCTTACTGTTTCTTGATGGCGAGATGGGCGCGGTGCTTAAGGCCGTTCCTCAAGTATTGATTTTGGTGCTGTCGTTGAGCTTGATTGAAGCCTTCCTGATTCTACCTAATCACTTATCTCATTCATTACATAAAGAAAAAAATGATAAGCCAGCGTTGCGCTTTAAAGTGGTGTTGCTTGAGAAGTTTGAGAACTTCCGTAATACCACTTTGATGAACATGGTTGAGAAAGTCGTGACCTTCCGCTACGCCTTTATGGGCGGAGTGATTACGCTGTTGTTGCTTTCAGTCGCCTTGATTGCTGGTGGTGTTGTTAAGTTTCAACCTTTCCCAGAGCTGGATGGTGATATTGCCGAGGCGCGTATTATTCTTCCGCCGGGCGCATCACTGTCTCAAACCGAGAAAGTGGTCGACAAAATTGTCGCGTCTGCTGAGCGTTTGAACAAGCAATGGAGCGAAGAGGTTGAAGAAGGCAATACACTGGTCGAGCACATAACTAGCCAATTCAATGCTAACGCCGATGCCAATGAATCCGGCCCGCACTTAGCCACAGTGCGCTTAGATTTACGCGGAGCAGAGAGTCGTAATACGGTTATCGATGATTTCATTGATGCGTGGCGAGAGGATATTGGCGATTTAGCGGATCCTATTTCATTGGTGTTCAAGCAACCGACTATGGGGCCGGGCGGTCGTGCTATTGAAATCCGCGCCAAACACGATGACCTGAGCGCATTGAAATCCGCTTCTTTGGATATTCAGGAGTACCTTAATCAGTTCGATGGGGTGCACGGCGTGCTTGATGATATGCGCATGGGTAAAGAAGAGATTTTGGTTAAGCTGCGCCCTGGAGCCGAAACCTACAATGTGAATGGGCAGATGATTGCGTCTCAGTTACGAGCGGCTTTCTTTGGGCAAACGGCGGATGAGATTCAAATCGGCGTTGAAAATATCTCGATTGAAGTGCGTCTTGATAAGGAACAAGCGGGCGACATACAGCAGCTAGCTAACTTCCCAATCATTACCGCAGATGGCAGTCAGATCCCGCTAGCAACGTTGGCGACATTAGATTTCCAGCGTAACTACGTGCGAATTCAGCGTATTGATGGGCTGAGAACCATCAGTATTTTTGGTGATATTGATAATAAGAAAGCGAGTTCATCCGCGATTTTGGCTCAGTTCCAAAAAGATGAAGCTGCCAAACTTATTCAGAAGTACCCGGGTTTACGCTTTGATTTCGAAGGGGAGGCCAAGGATGCAGCCAAGACTGGCGCTTCGATGGGCAAAGGATTCTTGCTCGGCTTATTCGGCGTGTTTGCGATTCTTAGCTATCAGTTCAGAAGCTATTTAGAGCCTGTGGTCGTGATGTTAGCGATTCCACTCGCTTTTATTGGGGTGGTCGTTGGTCACTGGATACTTGGGCACTCTTTGAGTATGCCAAGCATGATGGGCTTTGTGTCGCTTGCCGGAATTGTGGTTAATGATTCCATCTTGTTGGTGCAGTACATTCGTCACCATGTCGATGAGGGAGATAGCGTGCATGACTCGGTGGTGAAAGCCAGTCGCGAGCGTTTCCGAGCGGTATTCTTGACCTCAATGACGACTGCGGCAGGTTTGCTACCGCTGTTGACGGAAACCAGCTTACAGGCTCAGGTTATCCAGCCATTGGTTATTTCGATCGTATTCGGCATATTTGCCTCGACCTTACTGGTGCTGTTTATGACCCCTGCTGCTTACGCGATATTGGCGGATTTCGGTTTGGTTAAAAAGCACGAGCCACTAGCGCTATAGCCTTTAGCGTTTAATTATTTGCGAGCTCTATTATCATTAGCGAACGCTATAACCATTAACACGATAGAAGTAGCGTTTGCTTGCTTATATAAAGAATTGAAAACATAGAAGAATAAAGCGGCCTTGGGTCGCTTTATTTTTATCGGTCGCTTCTATCGCCATCCTGACTTGATCCATTGACCAGCCTATCAAGCATGGGAAATTTCATTTTAGTTCATTCAAAATGTCACTTAACTGTCATTTGTTGAGCATAACTTGAGCCTTAACTGAATAAGGATTGTTAAGGAGATCGTATGCGTACTATCGAACCTATTGTCCGCTGGGATGTGGCATTTTCTGTTTTCTGTTTAAACAACCGCTATGGCGGGCAACATGCAACGCTCAGTAAAGCGGTGTCTCATACTGGAGATGGACACCTTTATGTTTTGATTGCCTTGATTGCACTACTGGCCGATAGCAACACCGGTCGAGACTTTCTATTGGTGGGCTTAACCGCCTTCGCAATCGAACTGCCTATTTACTGGTTTGCTAAAAATACCCTCAAGCGCCGTCGACCAGCTGAATTCTCTTCACTACTTCACTCTCATATTGTGCCATCCGATAAATACAGCCTGCCTTCAGGGCATTCCGCTGCTGCTTTTGTTATGGCGACCTTAATTGGACATTTCTATCCGAGCTTGTACCTCTTTAGCTTGGTGTGGGCAACTGCGATTGCAGGCTCTCGAATCCTGCTCGGTGTGCACTTTTTAACGGATGTATTGATTGGCGCAGCTTTGGGCATCGCTTGTACTAGCCTTGCTATCAGCTTCATCCTGTAATTATTTTGTTGGCAACCACTGCCGAGTTTAAGTGGCAAACTTAAAGGAACATGCATGAAAATTTTATATGGCGTACAAGGCACAGGAAATGGGCACATCGCTCGAGCGAGAGCAATGGCCGTCGCTTTTCGTCAGCAAAATATTGATGTCGATTTTCTGTTCTCTGGGCGAGATGAGAGCAAATACTTTTCGATGGAAGCGTTTGGCAACTATCAGACCCGCAGCGGCTTAACTTTTTACAGCGAGCAGGGGCAGGTTAAATACGGCAAAACATTCATGAAGAACAACATCTGGCGATTTCTCCGTGAGATTAACCAGATCGATCTTACGCCTTATGACTTAGTGATTAATGATTTTGAGCCTGTCACTGCATGGGCGGCTAAGAGACAAGGTGTGCCATGCATTGGGATAAGCCACCAGAATGCGTTTCGTTATGATGTACCCAAAGAAGGGGGCAACTGGATTGAACATTCAGTGATTCAACATTTCGCCCCAACCGAGCACTCTATTGGCTTGCACTGGTATCACTTTGAACAGCCGATTTTGCCGCCTATCGTTCACACGCTGGTTGGTGAGCAACAAACCAAAACAGCACAAGACTTTACGTTGGTCTATTTGCCATTTGAGGATCTTGAGTCGATCTCAGAGCTGCTGATGAAGTTCATTTCGCAAAACTTTGTCTGTTACCACCCGGATGTGATTGAGCATAGCCGAGTTGAAAATATTGAGTTCAAACCACTGAGTCATGCGGGCTTTCAATTCGACCTCAATCAGTGCTCTGGTGTGGTCGCAAATGGCGGCTTTGAATTGCCATCTGAAGCCCTAACTTTGGGGAAGAAATTGCTTCTCAAACCACTCGAAGGACAGTTCGAACAACAGAGCAATGTGGCGACGCTAGAGGCCCTTGGGTTAGCTCAAACCATGACGTTTTTAGATGCGGCTATCTTGCGCGCTTGGCTCAGTGAAAAACAGGCCGAAGTGGTCACCTATCCAGACGTGGCAAGTGCACTCGTTGAGTGGGTATTAGCAGGGAATTGGTCTAATCAAGATGATTTAAGAAAGCAACTTTGGGACAAGGTCGACTTTCCAAGTTATGCATCGCTCACCTAACTCATAAGTGCTATTTCTGAATTGACCGGTTGAACAATTCACGAGTTCAATAAATTGTAACAAATGTAACCAAACGATAGAACAGCTAAATAAGTCGAAATTAAACTCATAAGTGACGCATTTTATGTTTTTTTATAACTCTATAAATAATTGATTTTTAGATGTTGTTTAATC
The DNA here is from genome assembly GCF_041475025.1 of Vibrio sp. 10N.222.49.C12. Lineage (NCBI taxonomy): Bacteria > Pseudomonadati > Pseudomonadota > Gammaproteobacteria > Vibrionales > Vibrionaceae > Vibrio > Vibrio sp. 10N.222.49.C12. The sequence goes on from NZ_JBFRVF010000003.1 coordinate 89,345, forward strand.
ATTAAGGTAAAATAAAATTATTCTTTATCAATCTTGTTGGTAGCTCGAGATGCATTGGTTAATAGTAATGTCAATCCGAAAAACATCGGTCTGATAAATATAAGAATTAGTGGTTATCTATTCTCATACCATTACCAATTTAACGCTGTCGAACCGACAAGAGGCAACTTGAATGTTAGATAAGAAAGACGCAATGAGTGCTATTGCAAGCTACAGAATGGAAAGCACACTTCGTGGAGTCGACTTAAATCTTTTGACTGTATTTGATGCAGTTATGCAAGAGCAAAACATTACACGTGCAGCTCACAATCTGGGTATGTCTCAGCCTGCTGTAAGTAATGCTGTTGCTCGTCTAAAAGTGATGTTCAACGACGAACTATTCATGCGTCAAGGTCGTGGTATTCAACCGACTCAACGTGCTCGTCAGTTGTTTGGTCCAATCCGCCAAGCGCTACAGTTAGTACGCAACGAACTACCAAGTTCTGTGTTCTCTCCAGAGTCGTCTTCTCGCCTGTTCAAACTAGCGATTTGCAGCCCTTGTGATATGCGTTTTGCTCCTAAGATTATGTCGACAATCAACGAGCAAGCACCTAGCGTGAAACTGCACATGGATGCTGAATTCGATCGTCAACTTTCTGAGCGTATGCGCTACCAAGAAATCGACTTCGTTATTGATTACGCTCGTTTTGATGAGCAAGGCTTCTCAAGCACTGAAATCTTCCAAGACGAATTAGTTGTGGTTGCTTCTGCTTCTCACCCACGTATCAACGGTGAAGTTTCTGCGGCAGAGCTGCTTAACGAAAAGCACGCAAAACTGTCTCGCATCCATGGTCAACGTAGCTTCTCTGAGCAAGCTTACCGTGACCTAGATTGCACGCCTTTCTACGAAGGCACGAGCTTAAGCAACGTTCTTTACGTTGTAGGCCAATCTGAACTAGTAACAATTGCTCCTCGTTGGATGGTAGAACATGCAGCAAACAAAGAGCAGCTTCAGATTCTAGATTTCCCATTCGATAATGCGGCGATTTCTGGCTTCCTAAGCTGGCACGAATCAAGTGAAAAGGATAAAGGACACATTTGGTTACGAGATCAGTTAATGATGATCTGTGGCGAAGTAGTGGCACTTAACTAGACACTAATCCCTATGATTTATAAGCCCTAAGCTAGGAGACTGGCTTAGGGCTTTTTTATGCGCGCTATTTTAGTAGGTAGAAAACTAAGCGTTAGACGTACTATTACTTATAACTTTGAGCTTCATCAGTTGCCTTTTCCATGATCAGAGGTACACTTGTGCGCTCAAAAAAGCTTACAGGTGTAAGCCTAAAGGTAAAGAGATGGCCAATTTAGATTTTCATATCGTAAAAAGACTTCGTGACCAAATTGCCCAAGGCGGCAACCGTACAGCTTTGAAGCACAAAGTAGACAATGTATGGCAAGGCATTAGCTGGGAACAGTTTGGACAACAAATCGATACGCTTTCATTAGCACTATTGGCTCAGGGACTGAGAGTTCAAGATAAGATCGGTATCTATTCAAATAATATGCCTCAATGGACCGTGGCAGATTTTGCATCTTTACAAGCTCGTCTTGTGACTGTGCCGATTTATCCAACCAACACAGCAGCACAGTCGTCTTACATCATCCAAAATGCGGATGTGAAGATCTTATTCGTTGGTGAGCAAGTTCAATTTGACGCGGCGGTGAGCCTATTCGAAGAGTGTGAACAGCTAGAAGTGGTTGTCGCGATGTCTGATGATATCGATCTTCAAGGCCATAGCTTTGCGGTATCTTGGGCTGATTTCATGGCGCGCGGTGTTGAAGCACAACAAGCTGAACTTGACGTGCGTCTTGCAGATGCAAGCATGGACGACTTACTGACTCTTATCTATACCTCTGGTACTACTGGCCAGCCGAAAGGCGTAATGCTTGATTACACCAATATTGGCTATCAATTAGAAGGCCATGACGAGCGTCTAAGTTTAAGCAAAGACGATGTCTCATTGTGTTTCTTACCGTTATCACACGTATTTGAGCGTGCGTGGACGTTCTACGTTCTCTATAAAGGCGCAACCAACTGTTACTTGCAAGATACCATGCAGGTGCGTGACGCGCTGAGCGACGTGAAGCCAACCGTAATGTGTGCGGTTCCACGTTTCTACGAGAAGATTTTCTCTGCGATTCACGAGAAGGTTTCGAAAGCGCCGTTTATCCGCAAGGTTCTATTTACTTGGGCGGTGAACATGGGAGCGAAACTCTCTGTTTGTCACCAAGAAGGTCGCACTCCTTCGCTAATGCTGAAGAAGAGCCATGCATTAGCAGATAAGCTAGTACTCTCTAAATTGCGTGCGCTGCTGGGCGGTAATATCAACTTCATGCCTTGTGGTGGCGCGAAGCTTGATGAGACGATTGGTCGTTTCTTCCATGCTATCGGCATCAACGTAAAACTTGGCTACGGCATGACAGAAACCACAGCAACGGTGTCTTGCTGGGATGACCGCTGCTTTAACCCTGATTCTATCGGTATGTCGATGCCGGGCGCAGAAGTAAAAATTGGTGCTAAGGACGAGATTCTTGTTCGCGGTCCAATGGTGATGCGTGGCTACTACAAGATGCCAGAAGAGACAGCTAAGACATTCGATGAGCACGGTTTCTTGAAAACCGGTGATGCGGGTCATTTTGATGAAAATGGTAACCTGTTCATTACTGATCGTATCAAAGAGCTGATGAAAACTTCTGGTGGTAAGTATATTGCCCCGCAAGTGGTTGAAGGTGCGATTGGTAAAGATCACTTTATCGAACAGATTGCTGTTATCGCTGATACACGCAAATTCGTTTCTGCGCTGATTGTTCCTTGTTATGACTCGCTAGAAGAGTACGCCAAAGAGCTTAATATCAAGTATCACGATCGCGTTGAACTTGTTAAGCACCACCAAATCGTCGAGATGCTAGAAAAGCGTGTGAATGACCTACAGCAAGAACTGGCTAAGTTTGAGCAAGTGAAGAAGTTCAAGCTACTGCCAAAAGCGTTTTCTATGGATGATGGCGAACTGACGCCGACCCAGAAACTGCGCCGTAAGGTTATCAACGATAAGTATCAAGACGAAATCGAAGAAATGTACACTGAAAAGTCGAAAGATAAGTAGTTTTCTACTGAGATAAATTTTCAGTTGTTTAAAAATCCCCCTACGAATGTGATTGCATTTTTAGGGGGATTTTTTGTATCTAGTGATCAAGCACAATGTGCGAAAGCGCACACAGATAAGCTCGTTATTTATCGATAATTAGCGATTCATTTAAATATTAAGTGCTTTTTTTTGTTCGCTAACTAGTGTTTAAACCTAGCGTGGGGGGCTGGGTTGGGTTTTATTTAATGCTTTGAGCTAATAGTTGGTTTTTTGGCACAGTTGCCGAATAACAGGTGTTAGACCAGATGATAATAAAGCGTTAAAGTTGTTTCGTATTACTGTTTGTTGTTATCACGACAGACAGCCATAGCCGAAAAAGTGGAAGTATTTCGAATTAGGCTACGAATAAGACCTAGACTATGAAAAACCAGCCCAACATGTTCACCAAATATGATTGGAAACTGGTGAGGAGAGCAATATGACAACAAAACCTGAAACAGCCATGTCATCCGGCGCTGAAATGTTATCCGGCGCTGAGATGGTGGTGCAGTCTCTAATTGAAGAGGGTGTAGAACAAATCTTTGGTTATCCAGGTGGTTCTGTACTTGATATCTACGATGCGCTGCATGCTAAAACTGCTGAAATTAAACACGTATTAGTACGACACGAACAAGCCGCTACCCACATGGCAGATGGCTATACTCGTTCTACTGGTAAACCGGGTGTAGTACTTGTGTGTTCTGGTCCAGGTGCGACCAATACCGTTACTGGTATTGCAACCGCCTACATGGACTCAATCCCAATGATTGTTATTTCTGGTAACGTACCAAATAACCTTATTGGTAACGACGCCTTCCAAGAGTGTGACATCGTGGGTGTATCACGCCCGATCGTTAAACACAGCTTCTTAGTTAAGAAAGCGGAAGATATCCCTGAAGTCGTTAAAAAAGCATTCTATATTTCAACGACAGGGCGTCCCGGTCCTGTGGTTATTGATCTGCCGAAAGATATCTTAAACCCACAAATCAAGCTTCCTTATGAATACCCAGAAACGCTCAAAATGCGTTCGTATAACCCAACGGTTACGGGTCATAAAGGTCAGATCAAAAAGGCGCTAAAAGCCCTTCTTGAAGCGAAGAAGCCGGTACTTTATGTCGGTGGTGGTGCGGTTATTTCTGAGGCAGATAAGCCGCTGTTAAAATTAGCAGAGGCACTGAATTTACCTGTGGTAAGCACCCTAATGGGGCTTGGCGCTTTCCCTGGCACCCATAAGAACTCTTTGGGTATGTTAGGCATGCATGGTTTATATGAAGCCAATATGGCGATGCACAATGCGGATTTGATCTTTGGCATTGGCGTACGTTTCGATGATCGAACGACTAATAACCTAGATAAGTACTGCCCTGATGCGAAGATCATGCACATTGATATCGACCCATCTTCGATCTCTAAGAACGTAAAAGTGGATCTACCGATTGTAGGTTCTGCTGAAAAGGTTCTAGAGAGCATGGTGAACTTGCTCGTTGAGCAAGGCGGCACTAACGATGCAGAAGCGATTGAAAGCTGGTGGAGTGAAATCAAGCAGTGGCAAGAGCGTGACTGCCTAGCTTACGAGAAATCGTCTGAGCGCATCAAACCACAGCAAGTAATTGAAACACTGCATAAAGTAACCAATGGCGATGCCTATGTTGCTTCTGACGTAGGTCAACACCAAATGTTTGCTGCTTTATACTACCCGTTTAACAAGCCACGTCGTTGGATTAACTCTGGTGGTCTAGGCACGATGGGCTTTGGCCTGCCTGCTGGTATGGGCGTTAAGTTTGCTAAGCCAGATGAAGAGGTGGTTGTGGTAACCGGTGACGGCAGTATTCAAATGAATATCCAAGAGCTGTCGACTGCGCTGCAATACAATATCCCGGTTAAGATTATCAACCTTAACAACCGTTTCCTAGGCATGGTAAAACAGTGGCAAGACATTGTTTATCAAGGCCGTTACTCTAACTCATATATGGACTCTGTTCCTGATTTTGCTGCTATCGCTGAGGCTTATGGCCACGTTGGTATGCGCATTTCATCTCCGGATGAATTGGAATCAGGTTTGGAAAAAGCACTGGCGATGAAAGACCGTTTGGTATTTGTCGATATTAGTGTGGATGACACCGAGCACGTATACCCAATGCAGATCAAAGGCGAGGGTATGGATAACATGTGGCTAAGCAAAACGGAGAGAACATAATATGAGACACATTATTTCACTACTAATGGAAAACCAACCTGGTGCGCTTTCTCGTGTGGTTGGCTTGTTTTCTCAGCGTGGCTACAACATCGAGTCTTTGAACGTATCTCCAACCGATGATCCGACGCTGTCTCGTTTGAACGTCACTACTAACTCGAGCGAAATGCAGCTTGAGCAGATTCAGAAACAACTGCATAAGCTAATCGACGTACTTAAAGTACAAGAAGTGTCTGAACTTGAACACATTGAACGTGAGCTGTTGATGGTAAAAGTACGTGCGAGCGGCTTTGCTCGTGCGGAAGTGAAGCGCACAGCGGATATCTTCCGTGGTCAGATCGTTGATGTTACGGCTTCTCAATATACGGTTCAAATGGCGGGTACTAGCGAGAAACTGGATGCCTTCATTCAGGCGCTGTCTGAAGTGACGGAAGTGCTTGAAGTAGCTCGAAGTGGTGTTGTTGGCATCGCACGAGGCGAACGTGCGTTGAAAGCCTAGACGATAAGTCTTTAAAAAATAACTTTAAAGCCGCTTTTTTAAGCGGCTTTTATTTTGTTAATTTTTTAGAGTGCTATAATCCCGCGCTGCACTTCCATTCATCTGAGTTAGCAATGCGAAATAAAAAATCAATAATTACATTGCTGATTATCTCTATCATATTGTCTTCTGCAGTATGTCTGTATTATTTGCAGCGCTACAAAGAAGTAAAACAGCAGAGCTTTGACTACTCAGCTAAGCAAGCCGTTCATCAGTTAGTGTATGCCAAGCGAGATTATGATCTTCTCAAGACTCAGTTAGTCTCGGTCATGGAGCTACTCAGTCATAGCCAGAGCTTGGTTAACTTTGCTTCCTCTCCCTCAGACCAAACCAAACATCTACTTGAAGAGGTCTGGCAATCTGTTCTCGTGAACCAGAAGTGGTATACACAAATCCATCTGTTAGATGTCACTGGCAAAGAATTGGTGCGTGTTAACTATTCCTCTGATACCGGTAGAGTGACGTTTCCTCAACAGCTGCAAGATAGGTCGGATTCTAACTACTTCCAATACGCTCAAAAACTAGAAGCCGAACAGATTGGCGGTTGGGGTATTGAGCTTGAAACTGAGCATGGTGAAGTCACCTTCCCTTATTCGCCGGTAATCCGTGTCTTTACCCCAGTAGAAACCCCTGACGAAAGAGTAGGCTACCTCGTCATCAATCTTGATGTATGGGGCTTATCGTCGCGTCTGAGCTTTTCACCAGATAACGATCTTAGAGCAGAAGTTCTCAATGACGCGGGTTACTTCATCGCGAGTAACAACAGCGGTAAGTTGTTCGGAGACTCTATTCCTGAAAGAAAAGGCTATAACCTGAAAAATATCGCGCCGAAGACGTGGGATGCGATCTCCAATGATCAGGTGGGATACGTTTTTGAAGATGGTAATTTGTTTGCCTTTAACACGGTTATGCTCGCGAACAGTCAAAAGGTCCATTTACTGATTCAACTTAATCAAAAGCAACTGATGGATCGGGCTGAGCGTGATCTAGATGATTTGGCCCATGAAGAGATCATTGTTCTGATTACGGTGCTGATATTCGCTTTCCCGTTTGCTTACCTGGTGACGCACTGCCGACGCCGAAGCCTAGAGAGTAAATTGGCACGAGCCGCATTGAATGGTATGTCGGCAGTGATGATCTCTGACAAGCAGCACCGCACAATGATGATCAATAACGAATTTGAGAACATGACTGGGTACTGCAAAAAACAAGTTATCGGTCAGAATGCCCTGCAGTTGTTGCTTGAGAATACCGACCAAGTACTCTCAAGTTCGGCTATCTGGAGTCATTTAGAGCAAGAAGAAGTATGGGAAGGGGAAGTTCAGTGTAAGAACAAACTGCGTATTCCTTTTACAGCGATCATGCGAGTGCATGCGGTCAAAAACAATTCAGGCAAAGTCAGTTACTACATCACCTCGTTGGTTGATATTTCCGTAAGGAAGGAGCTTGAGGTGCGTTTGAGGATCTTAAGTGAACGTGACTCTTTGAGTAACCTCTGGAACAGACGAAAGTTCGAAGAGCAGTTGGCCTACTATTCTCGCTTGGTTGAGCGTTACCCGAACGAAGCTACCACTTGCTTAGCCTTAGTCGACATCGATAACTTCAAGCGAATCAATGATGAACTTGGCCACGACGAAGGTGACCGAGTGATTGCTGGTGTTGCTAAGCTTCTGCAAGACAGTCTTCGTGGGACGGATTTTGTTGCACGTGTCGGAGGGGAAGAGTTTGCACTCTTGATGCCACACACCTCACTGCCAGAAGCAAAGCGCGTATTGGATCGCTTACGAATCGAGATTGAGCTAGCGGCCGGAACTAAGGTAACAGTGAGTGTTGGCTTTACGGATTTAACCAGTAACAGCACTCGCTCATACAAGTGTGCGGATGTTGCGCTTTACGAATCTAAATCGTCTGGCCGTAATACGGTCTCTATGTGTCCTAGCTATGATGATGTCGCTTAGGCTCGCTTCTATCTAGTCCTGTCTTCTATTTCCTTCACCTCTTCAAGTCGCGGCCCGACTCACTTTATCTCTCCCCCTTTTTATAGGAATCTCACTTTTGAGCGACCTATGTCACAAAATCTATACAGTTAGACTAAAGTCTAATGCTGGTGGAAATTTGAGCTAAAATGAACAATAAGTAAACTACCTTGCTTCAGATTACATCGTGCTTAACGGTGTAATAAATAGAGTGTTTACCAGATGTAAAAGGATGACACCGTTAACTTAATTCAACTGATTAGCTAGCCTTTTCAATGGTTTGAAAGGCAGCAGTAGAATTAGGTTAGCTGGAGCAATAGTTTGGGGATCATACAGTCTGGTTAAAAGAGGCGTGGTATGTTTGTCGATTTTTTAGTGAGGTTAACCATAGGCACATTAGCCATTCTTGGCTTTCAACTTAGTGCATTGTATTTTTTACCTATGGTTGTGCTGCTCAATACTCATCACAAAGAGTTTTTTGGGTGGTAGTTCAGTCGTGGTACTGGAAACAAAAAAACGGAGCCGCTGGGCTCCGTTTTTATTTGGTTAGAATCTATCTTGGCATCATGCCGCTTCGATAACTTCTTCAATTCGTTTCATTGAACCTAGCAGGTGTTGATCAAGCAGTTCTGTTGCTTGTTCTACATTCTTAGAGAGTACTAGTTTCATGATCATTTCGTGCTCATCAATATTGAACAGATCATCAGATGCGCTTTCTGCAGACATAGCGAGGAAGCGGTAACGTTTCACTTGGTTAATTAGGTCATCAAAGAACTTAAACATGTTCTCTGAATCTGCACCTTCAAGCAGTGCGACATGGAATTGCTGGTGGCGCTCTTCCCATTCTACACAGTCAAACTCTTCAGATACGTACTGTACTCGCGATAGTTTATGGTAAGACGTTAGTACATCCAGTTCCCAGCTCTCATCACCTGCTGCAATCGCTTTTTTAAGCAGAACCGATGATACAACACGAAGGCTTTCGTATAGGTCATTCAGTTCTTTCTTTGATACAGGAGATACCCAGCAGCCTTTTTGTGGCTCTAGCTTTACGTATTTGCTCCAAGATAACTGTACCAAGGCTTCGCGAATAGGGGATGCGCCAACGTTGTAGCGTGCTTTTAGATCAGCAACAACAAGCTTTTGGCCTGGGGTTAACTCACCATTAAGAATATCTTGGCGAATCATCTTTGATACTTTGTCAGTGAGCGTAGGACTAGACATTACAAACCTCATCTATATATGATTTCTAGTCTGCTAATCCGTCTCTTAGAAAGAGTCAGTTGGAGGTTAACAGTACGTAGTTCTATTGTGATTGATAATACAGCGTACTGAAAAGTTAGGCAAGATTTTGTTTCATAAAAAAAGAGGGCCGAAGCCCTCTTTTATATTTTATGCGAATCGGTTCATTCTTATAGAACGTGAACAGATGCCGTGTTTGTAGTACCAGAAGCCACTAGAGCACCAGAAACCATAACTACGATGTCGCCTTTGTTACCTAGGCCAGATTGTAGAGCGATTTCTTTACCGTTGATGTAGAACGCGTCTGTGTTCTCGATAGAGTCAACAAGAACTGGCTTAACACCTTTAGTAAGAACTAGCTGTGCAGCTGTCTTTTCGTTAGTTGTTAGAGCTAGGATGTTTGCAGTTGGGAAGTACTTACGTACTGAACGTGCAGATTTACCGCCTTCAGTTGCAACAACGATTAGAGGAGCAGCTAGCTTCTCTGCTGTGTCTACAGCGCCTTTACATACTGCTTCAGTGATGCGTAGACGTGGGCTGTCTAGACGAGAACCTAGCTCAGCTTTAAGTGCTGAATCAGTACGGTTCGCGATTTGAGCCATGATAGTAACAGCTTCAACTGGGTACTTACCTTTAGCAGTTTCACCAGAAAGCATTACTGCATCAGTACCATCCATGATTGCGTTCGCAACGTCACCCGCTTCAGCACGAGTTGGACGTGGGTTGCTGATCATAGAGTCAAGCATTTGAGTTGCAGTGATAACCATCTTACGTGCACGGTTACACTTCTCGATCATCATCTTCTGAGCGAAGATTACTTCTTCAGCTGGGATTTCAACACCTAGGTCACCACGAGCAACCATGATGCCGTCAGAAGCTTCAAGGATTGAATCGAAGTTATCTACACCTTCTTGGTTTTCAATCTTAGAAATGATGTGGATGTTCTCGCCGCCGTTAGCGTTTAGAAGCTCACGGATTTCTTTAACGTCTTCTTCTTTACGGATGAAAGAAGCAGCAACGAAATCTACGCCTTGCTCACAACCAAACTTAAGGTCAGCTTTGTCTTTCTCAGAAAGAGCAGGAAGTTGAACAGAAACGCCAGGAAGGTTAACACCTTTGTTTTCGCCTAGAGCACCGTTGTTAAGAACTTTACACTTAACTTCAGTTTCTGTTGTTGCGATAACTTCCATTTCGATTAGGCCGTCATCAACAAGGATAGTGTTACCTGCTGTTAGGTCTTTAGCGAAACCTAGGTAAGTTACTGCTACTACGTCTTTGTTACCAACAACTGTTGCGTCAGTTGTGAAAGTGAACTCTTGACCAGCTACTAGATCTACGTCGTTACCATCTTCAAGTTTGATAGTACGGATTTCTGGACCTTTAGTATCTAGAAGGATAGCAAGTTGCTCACCTTTGTTTTCCATTACTTTACGGAAGTTCGCGATACGAGTGCCGTGCTCTGCGAAATCACCGTGAGAGAAGTTAAGACGCATAACGTTCATGCCAGCATCTACTAGTTCAGTTAGCTTCTCTACAGATTCAGTTTTAGGGCCAATCGTACATACGATTTTGGTCTTTTTCATGGAAGGTACTCTCCGGTAAGTATTGTTACAATTTGAAATTTATTTAAGTTCTGAAGATTGGTCCGCTACATCAACATTTTGTGCCTGTTGTGTAAAAGCGCGGGACTTCCAATATGTCCTTCAGAGTTGTAAGTCTTTCATCAATTTTAGTCATTTTATGACTAAAAGATTTTGATTCAATATCGGTTTTCTGTGACTTACCCCACTATATAGGGGGTAAGTTGCAAAAAAATAACAGTCAGTTTTGTAATTTTTTTTCTTTTCGGGTGCGGATTCTACCACCTAATGAGTTCAATATCACTGCTTAACAATTGTCTTAGGACAAGGTTTTATCGCTATTTATTAATTTTTTGGATCAAAATAAATGGACTAAATAGTTTCGTTGTAACTATAATATGTTTCATATCGAAACTTAATGGCCTTTTTTAAATGTCGAAACGAAACACCCAGCTCAGAAGACATGCAATTTCTAACCTAGTGAATGAAAAAGGGGAGGTTAGTGTTGATGAATTATCCGCTAAGTTCGAAACCTCAGAAGTCACTATTAGAAAGGACTTGGCGTCTTTAGAGAAAAACGGTCAGCTTTTACGCCGTTATGGTGGTGCGATTTCGTTACCGAAAGAGGTTGTCAACGAAGAACTGGGTCAACAAGTTTCGACTCGAAAGATTTCATTGGCAAAAGCCGCTGCAGATTTAATTCGCGACCATAACCGCATCGTGATCGATAGTGGCAGTACGACCGGTGCTCTAATTCAGCAGCTTAATGCTAAGCGTGGCTTGGTTGTTATGACCAACTCATTGCACGTTGCTAATGCGCTTAATGAGCTTGAAAGCGAGCCGACGTTATTAATGACTGGCGGCACTTGGGATACCCATTCGGACTCTTTCCAAGGCAAAGTTGCAGAGTCGGTACTTCGTGCTTACGATTTTGACCAACTATTTATTGGGGCTGATGGTATCGACCTCGATAGAGGCACAACCACGTTTAACGAACTGGTTGGCCTGAGCAAAGTAATGGCTGAAGTGTCACGAGAAGTGATCGTGATGGTTGAGTCGGAAAAGGTGGGACGAAAGATCCCGAACTTAGAGCTGGCATGGGAACACATTGACATCTTAATTACCGATACAGACTTAGGCGAAGAATCCAAAGCAAGTATCGAATCACATGATGTTCGAGTGATCCTGACCGATCCAGCGTAAAAACAAATTTAAGTATTATGCATTTACCTTCCTATAATTGATCTTAATGAAGATTTGGCCTTTGCTTGCTGCCAATAGGAATAAAACAAAATTGATGGAGTGAAACTATGTGTGGAATTGTTGGTGCAGTAGCACAGCGTGATGTAGCTGAAATTTTAGTAGAAGGCCTTCGTCGTCTAGAATACCGTGGCTACGATTCAGCTGGTGTCGCTGTAGTCGATACTGAATCTAACCTAACTCGTGTACGCCGCCTAGGTAAAGTACAAGAGCTAGCTGACGCAGTAGAAGAGCAACAAGTGATTGGTGGTACAGGTATCGCTCATACACGTTGGGCGACACACGGTGAGCCGTCTGAAGCGAACGCACACCCACACATGTCTGGTGATATTGCCGTTGTACACAATGGCATTATCGAAAACCACGAAGCACTGCGCGCTATGCTGCAAGAGCGTGGTTACGTATTTACTTCACAAACGGATACAGAAGTTATTGCTCACTTAGTTGAGTGGGAACTTCGCACTTCAGCTTCTTTGGTTGAAGCGCTACAGAAAACAGCAAAACAATTAGACGGTGCGTACGGCACGGTTGCGGTTGATCGTAAAGATCCTAGCCGTATCGTTGTAGCTCGTTCTGGTAGCCCGATCGTTATCGGTTTTGGTGTCGGCGAGAACTTCCTTGCTTCTGATCAACTGGCGCTACTGAGCGTAACTCGTCGCTTCATGTACCTAGAAGAAGGTGATGTTGCTGAGGTAACTCGTCGTGATGTTACGGTATTTGATGTAGCGGGTGAGCGTGTTGAGCGTGAAATCGTTGAGTCAAACGCTGAACACGACGCAGGTGACAAAGGTCAATACCGCCACTTCATGCAGAAAGAGATCTTCGAGCAGCCAACAGCGCTGATCAATACAATGGAAGGCCGTATCTCTGACACTTCGGTTATCACTAACGCGATCGGCGTTAAAGCTGAAGAGATCCTAAGCAAGGTTGAACACGTGCAGATCATCGCATGTGGTACGTCTTACAACTCAGGCATGGCAGCGCGTTACTGGTTTGAATCTCTAGCTGGCGTAAGCTGTGACGTAGAGATTGCTTCTGAATTCCGTTACCGTGATTTCGTTGTTCGTCCGAACAGCCTATTGGTGACTCTGTCTCAATCTGGTGAAACGGCGGATACGCTTGCTGCACTTCGTCTTGCAAAAGAGAAGGGTTATATGTCTGCAATGACTATCTGTAACGTTGCGGGTTCTTCACTGGTTCGTGAATCTGATTTTGCCTTCATGACTCGCGCAGGAACAGAGATCGGTGTTGCTTCTACTAAAGCTTTCACAACTCAACTAGCAGCGATGCTGATGATGGTAACGTCAATTGGTCGTCTACAAGGTCGTATCAATGAAGAAAAAGAAGCGGAAATCGTTCAAGCACTTCACCAACTGCCTGCTGATATCGAGAAAGCATTAGCGTTCGATAAAGAAATTGAAGCACTGGCACCTGATTTTGCTGATAAGCATCACACACTGTTCTTGGGTCGTGGTGAGTTCTACCCAATCGCGATGGAAGCGTCTCTTAAACTGAAAGAGATCTCTTACATCCACGCAGAAGCATACGCAGCTGGTGAGCTTAAGCACGGTCCTTTGGCTCTTATCGATGCAGATATGCCTGTAGTCGTTATTGCACCAAGCAACGACTTGCTAGAGAAGCTGAAATCGAACGTTGAAGAAGTGCGTGCTCGTGGCGGTCTACTTTACGTATTCGCTGATGAAGATGCGGGCTTTGAAAGCGATGAGAACATGAAGATCATCAAGATGCCTCACGTAAGTGAAGTAACAGCGCCTATCTACTACACAGTACCGATGCAGCTGCTGTCTTACCATGTCGCACTAATAAAAGGTACCGACGTTGACCAACCTCGTAACCTAGCGAAAGCGGTAACAGTTGAGTAATCGACAGCTTACCTAAGATATAGATAATAAGAAGCCCATCCTGTGATGGGCTTTTTTATGTCTGTTAGTTAACGATCAGTGTTAGAGCTAGCTGTAGCGTCATTAAGCGCTCAGTGCTTGCTCTAGGTCAGCCAAGATATCGTCAATGTGCTCGATACCTACTGATAGGCGAATCATCTCCGGTGATACACCGGCTTGTTTCTGTTCAGCTTCGCTTAGTTGACGGTGTGTCGTCGAAGCTGGGTGACAAGCGAGAGATTTCGCATCGCCAATGTTAACTAAGCGCTTGAAGATTTGCAGTGCATCATAGAAGCGAACACCGGCTTCATAACCGTCTTTTAAACCAAAAGATAGAATGGCCGATGGCTTACCTTGCATGTACTTTTCAGCGAGTGGATAGAATTCTGAATCAGGCAGGCCAGCGTAACTTACCCAACTGACTTTCTCGTGTTGCTTGAGGTATTCCGCTACTTTCAAGGCATTCTCTGTGTGTCGCTCCATGCGTAGCGACAACGTCTCCAAACCTTGCATCAACATGAAAGCATTCATTGGTGACAGTGCTGCACCTGTATTACGTAGGGGAACCGTTCTAGCACGACCAATAAACGCAGCCTCACCAAATGCCTCGGTATAAACCACGCCATGATAAGAAGGCTCTGGCTGATTAAAAACAGGGAAGCGCTCTTTGTGCTCTGCCCATGGGAATTTTCCTGAATCGACAATCACGCCACCTAACGTTGTACCGTGACCACCCACGTATTTGGTTAGTGAGTGCACCACGATGTCAGCACCAAAATCGATAGGTTTACACAGCACAGGCGTCGCTACCGTGTTATCAACAATCACAGGTACACCTTGTGCGTGAGCAAGTTCAGCAACACGCTCTAAGTCGATAATATTACCTGCTGGGTTACCGATACTTTCACAGTAAACCGCCTTGGTTTTTTCATCGATCAGTGCCGCTAAGCTTTCTGGTTTGTCGTCTTTAGCAAAACGAACTTCAATTCCTTGGTTTGGCAACATGTGAGCAAATAGGGTGTAAGTACCACCGTAAAGCTGAGGCGTTGAGACAATGTTGTCACCGATTTGCGCCAACGTCTGAATCGCGTAGTTGATCGCAGCACTGCCCGCACTTACCACTAAGCCTGCAATCCCCCCTTCTAAGGCTGCCATGCGTTTTTCTAACACATCATTGGTTGGATTCATTATCCGTGTGTAGATATTACCTGGCACCGCAAGGTTAAACAGGTCGGCGCCATGTTGTGCGTCATCGAATTCGTAAGCGACGGTTTGGTAAATAGGTGTGGCAACCGATTTGGTTGTTGGATCAGTTTCGTAGCCGAAGTGAATCGAGAGTGTTTCGTCTTTCATGTTTCTTCCCTGAACTATTGAATGATTTGTGTACACTCATATTGCCGATTTTTTTATAAAAGAAAAGTATGTTTAGTCACAGAGAGGCAATTGGAATTGTGTGCGGGATGATTCGTTATTGGTTCGGAAGTGCAGGGTGTGATTGGTACTGAATCAGAAAAGCAAAAAGCCAGAGCAGCGTGAACTGTTCTGGCTTTTCTAATTTGGTGGCCCCTCCCAGATTTGAACTGGGGACCGAACGATTATGAGTCGTGCGCTCTAACCACTGAGCTAAGGGGCCGTAGGGCATAGATTATAGGGGAAGCGTTCAATGGTGTCTAGACACTATAAGGGGCAATTCCGCTTACATCTTAGCCACTTAAATCACACAGATAAAAAAAAGGTGAGCCAACGCTCACCTTTTCTTATTTATGCTTAAAAGCTAACCACACTAAAGCGTGTGATTACTCGTCTAGGAAGCTACGCAGAGTTTCTGAGCGGCTTGGGTGACGAAGTTTACGCAGTGCTTTTGCTTCGATCTGACGGATACGTTCACGAGTTACGTCGAACTGCTTGCCCACTTCTTCAAGAGTGTGGTCAGTGTTCATGTCGATACCGAAACGCATACGCAGTACTTTAGCTTCACGAGGTGTTAGGCCTGCAAGAACGTCTTTAGTTGCACCGCGTAGGCTGGTTGCCGTTGCAGAGTCTAGAGGTAGTTCTAGCGTTGTATCTTCGATGAAATCACCTAGGTGCGAATCTTCGTCGTCACCGATTGGTGTCTCCATTGAGATTGGCTCTTTAGCGATTTTCAGTACTTTACGGATCTTGTCTTCAGGCATTTGCATGCGTTCAGCCAGTTCTTCCGGAAGTGGTTCACGACCCATCTCTTGTAGCATTTGACGAGAGATACGGTTTAGTTTGTTGATCGTTTCGATCATGTGAACCGGAATACGGATAGTACGAGCTTGGTCGGCAATCGAACGAGTGATTGCTTGACGGATCCACCAAGTAGCGTAAGTAGAGAACTTGTAACCACGACGGTATTCAAACTTATCTACCGCTTTCATCAGACCGATGTTACCTTCTTGGATTAGATCCAGGAATTGTAGACCACGGTTTGTGTACTTCTTAGCAATCGAGATTACTAGACGTAAGTTCGCTTCAACCATCTCTTTCTTCGCACGACGAGCTTTCGCTTCACCGATAGACATGCGACGGCTGATATCTTTGATGCTTTGAACAGTAAGAGACGTTTCACGTTCGATCATATCCAGCTTTTGGATAGAGCGACGGATGTCGTGCTCGTTACGTTTAATCTTTTCTGCGTATGGCTTGTCTGAAGCAAGAACTTCATCCAACCATGCTTCGCTAGATTCGTTGCCAGTAAATAGAGCAATGAAAGATTTCTTCGGCATTTTGCCGTACTCAACCGTTTGACGCATGATTAGGCGTTCTTGAGTACGTACGCGATCCATAGAGTTACGCAGTTCGTTTACTAGGTAATCAAACTGTTTTGGTGTTAGACGGAACTCTTTGAATACGTCTTGCATCATTGTCGTTGCAAGCGTTGCTTTCGGGCTTTCATGGCCGTACTCGTTGATCGCTAGCTGACGGTTCTGGTAGCTAGTACGAAGCGCTGTGAACTTCTCAAGAGCAAGCTCAGGATCGATACCTGTATCTTCTTCTTCCTCTTCCTCGTCGTCTTCAGCGTCTTCTTTGTCTTCGTCTTCCAGATCAGTTTCAGCAAGTTCTGAACCGATGTGAGTCGCCGTTGGCGCAGCTGTGCCATCGTCGTCTGGGTCAACAAAGCCATTGATTAGGTCTGTTAAGCGAATCTCTTCTGCTTGTACGCGGTCAAACTGTTCCAAGATGTATGGAATAGTGCCTGGGTACTCAGCAACCGATAGTTGAACTGTATTGATACCATCTTCAATACGTTTCGCAATGTCGATTTCGCCTTCACGAGTCAGTAGTTCAACCGTACCCATTTCACGCATGTACATACGAACTGGGTCAGTAGTACGGCCAATCTCGCTTTCTACGCTTGAAAGCGCAGCAGCTGCAGCTTCGGCTGCATCTTCATCTATATTGGCATCGTCATCATTAAGTGCTAGATCATCAGCATCAGGTGCAGTTTCAACTACCTTGATACCCATGTCGTTGATCATTTGAATGATGTCTTCTACCTGTTCAGAATCCACGATTTCTGCAGGTAGGTGGTCGTTTACTTCGGCGTAGGTCAGATAGCCTTGTTCCTTGCCTTTAATAACAAGTAATTTTAGCTGTGACTGCGGATTTTGATCCATAGATGATATCCAACTTCAGGTCTGGTGAAGGACGTTGCATTCTCAAATGCAAACCAATTATGTTAACAAATTTATTAAATGCTGACTAATCAAACAGGGTTACGCTTTTAGATCTAGCATTAAAGCTAGTAGCTCCCTTTTTTCTTCGGCTGATAAACCGACGCTTCTTGCTTTGGCCTGCAGGTTTTCAATTTGTTTTTCAACGCACTGGGCAAGTATATTGTCCAATGAGTCTAAAAATATGTCTTCTTGATTGTCTTCGTCGAGGGGGATTTCCCAGCTCGCGAGACGAGACAGAAGAGCCTCATGTTTATTGTGTCGCCAATGCTCTAATAATTGGCCTGTGTTGATATGGGGATGCGCATGGCATTTATCAAGTACTTCGACGAATAAACTTAGTCCAGGCAGCTGTAAGCCTTTGACACTTGATAAATCCGGTACCATATCAGCATAGCTCGGATTTTGGATAAGCAAAGCGATAACTTCACGCATTGGAGTGCGCTTGAGCTCTTTATGCGGTTGAGGTATCGGGTTCTGTGTATGAACACGCGCTCGCCTCAATTGGTTATCAAATCCAGTGCGCTCATCGAGCAATTTTTCGAGCAACTCTTGGAAGTAACTGTCAGGGATTTTGTTAATCAAGGCGCTAGCGTGTGCACGCAGTGCCGATTTTCCTTCGGTTGTTCCCAAGTTCAACTTGTGTATTTCAATCAGGTTATCGAACAAATAAGTCGAAAGCGGCGTCGCATTATGAACAAGCTGTTCGAAAGCGGCTTTGCCGTGTTCTCTTATATAGCTGTCTGGGTCTTCACCGTCGGGCAAGAATAGAAACTTGAGTGTGTTACCGGTTTTCAGGTACTCAAGGGCATTTTCTAGTGCGCGCCACGCGGCTTCTTTACCTGCTCGGTCACCATCGTAACAACAAACCACTGTGCTGGTTTGGCGGAACAGCATTTGAACGTGGTCACCGGTTGTCGAGGTGCCCAGTGATGCTACTGAGTAATCAACACCATATTGCGCTAATGCCACGACATCCATGTAACCTTCAACCACAAGTATTTGCGGCGGTTCACGGTAGGCTTGCAGCACTTCATAAAGGCCGTAAAGCTCTTTACCTTTATGGAAGATAGGCGTTTCTGGTGAGTTGAGATATTTTGGAGTACCGTCTTCTAATACACGACCACCAAAACCAATCACACGGCCACGACGATCGCGAATCGGGAACATTACGCGTCCACGGAATCGGTCGTATCGGTTACCTTTATCGTTCTCAATTAACATGCCGCCAGTTACGAGCATGTCTTGGGCTTCTTTCTGTTGGCCAAAGTTCTTACGAACTAAGTCCCACTCATCGGCCACATAACCAATGCCAAACTTCTGGACGATCTCGCCCGAAAGGCCACGATTCTTTAGGTAATCAATCGCAGGTTTGTTGGCTGATATTTTCAGTTGAGAGCGGTAAAAATTACTGATGCCGCCCATCAAATCGTAGAGGTTACGTTTTTGTTCGCTGTTGGCTCTTGGTGCTGTTGATATCTCGCCGCTGCGTTGCTCTCTAGGAACATCGAGGCCTAAGAAAGAGGCAAGCTCTTCAATCGCTTCAACAAAATCGAGACGTTCGAACTCCATAATGAAGTCGATAGCATTACCGTGTACGCCACAACCAAAGCAGTGATAAAACTGTTTTTCTTGGCTTACGCTAAAAGAAGGGGTCTTTTCGTTGTGGAATGGGCAACAAGCACCATAGTTTTTGCCTTTTTTCTTAAGTTTCACGCGTGCGTCCACTATGTCGACAATGTCGAGACGCGCTAGGAGATCATCAATGAAACTACGCGGGATGTGTCCTGCCATAAAACCTTAGAAAAATGCACTAACTGAGAGTGTGGATAATAATAGTTTGAATAGGTTACAGATACAAACAAGCCGTGCGTTCCGAAGGATTGCACGGCTTGTTGCAATTTGATTTGGGATTAAGCGAGTTTAGAACGAACTAAACCACTAACTTTACCCATATCTGCACGCCCTTGAATTTGTGGTTTCAAGATAGCCATTACTTTACCCATGTCTTGCATGCCCGCTGGTTGAGCTTCGGCGATTGCGCTATCAAGTAGTGCAATAACTTCTTCATCACTTAGCGGTTGAGGCATAAAGCCTTCAAGTACCGTAATTTCTGCTTTTTCCACGTCAGCAAGATCTTGACGATTTGCTGATTCATATTGAGCAACAGAATCGCGACGTTGCTTAACCATTTTAACTAATACAGCAAGAATGTCGTCGTCGTTCAGAGTGATCCGTTCGTCAACTTCACGTTGCTTAATTGCTGAAAGAGCTAAGCGGATAGTGCCAAGGCGCGGTTTGTCCTTGGCTTTCATCGCTAATTTTTGCTCTTCTTTGAGTTGTTCAATAAGAGCCATAACTCAGTCCTTATGGATTAAGTTATTAGTACAGGCGAACGCGACGTGCGTTTTCGCGAGCTAGCTTCTTAGCGTGACGCTTTTGAGCTGCTGCTTTAGCGCGTTTGCGAACTGTAGTTGGCTTTTCGTAGTGCTCGCGACGGCGAACTTCAGAAAGGATACCTGCTTTTTCACAAGAGCGCTTGAAACGACGTAGTGCAACGTCGAACGGTTCGTTTTCACGTACTTTAACTATTGGCATATGCCTTTCACCTCAGGGGTTATTCATTATCGCTGGCTACTCAGTACCAAATCAGAGAAGTTACCCATCGAGCTAACTCTCTATTCGCGTTTGGCCATTAACCAGCTTGATCAAAAATGGTGCGGAATTTTAATCCGATCACAGTGGCTTTGTAAAGCACTTTGTCGATTATAGTCTGTACAATATTTGTTTGAAGAGCTTAGGCAGGGTAATATTGCGCTAATTTCCCATTTTAGACGAAAGCGTGCCGAGAAAATTATGCGCATTATTGGTATTGAAACCTCTTGTGATGAAACAGGAATCGCGATTTATGATGATGAGCAAGGGCTGCTTTCTCATCAATTATATAGCCAAGTAAAGCTGCACGCCGATTACGGTGGTGTGGTACCTGAGCTAGCTTCACGTGACCACGTGAAAAAAACAATTCCTCTTATTAAAGCGGCATTAGCTGAAGCGAACCTAACGTCGAAAGACATTGATGGTGTGGCTTACACGGCTGGCCCTGGTTTAGTGGGTGCACTGCTGGTTGGTGCAACGATTGGTCGCAGTATTGCTTATGCGTGGGGAGTGCCTGCAGTGCCTGTTCACCATATGGAAGGTCACCTTCTTGCGCCAATGCTAGAAGATAACCCACCACCATTCCCATTTGTGGCTCTGCTGGTTTCTGGCGGCCATACCATGATGGTAGAAGTGAAAGGTATTGGTGAATACCGAATCCTTGGTGAATCGATTGATGATGCAGCGGGTGAAGCGTTTGATAAAACCGCGAAACTGATGGGCTTAGATTACCCTGGTGGTCCACTGTTATCTCGTTTGGCGGAAAAAGGCACTCCGGGTCGTTTTAAGTTCCCGCGTCCAATGACCGATCGTCCGGGTCTAGATATGAGCTTTTCTGGTTTGAAGACGTTCGCAGCGAATACCATTCGCGATAACGATAATGATGACCAAACTCGCGCTGATATCGCTTATGCATTCCAAGAAGCTGTTTGTGCAACCTTAGTAATCAAGTGTAAGCGAGCCTTGGTTGAAACGGGCATGAAACGTATAGTGATTGCTGGCGGTGTAAGTGCCAACAAACAACTGCGTGTTGAGCTTGAAGCTCTTGCTAAGAAAGTCGGTGGTGAGGTGTACTACCCACGCACAGAATTCTGTACAGATAATGGTGCGATGATCGCTTATGCGGGCATGCAGCGCCTAAAGAATGGCGAAACGGCTGATTTGTCTGTTCATGCCACACCGCGTTGGCCTATTGACCAGCTAGAGCCAATTGCTTAATCATAACCAATCGCCAAATAAACCATAGTATTTCGATAAACGGTCGCCTTGTGCGACCGTTTTTATATCCTAGCTTACCGACTATATGTCGATAAATAATTGCTTATAGAGATTAGGGAAGAAAATGAATAAGTTCACTGTAGACAATCAATCGATGACGTACCTAGATGAAGGTCAAGGCCCTGTTGTTGTATTTGGTCACAGCTATCTTTGGGATAGTGCAATGTGGCAGCCACAGATCGAGGCTCTAAAAGATCAGTATCGCTGCATCGTTCCAGATCTTTGGTCTCATGGTGAGTCACAAGCTGCGCCGAACTCGATGCGTAACCTGAAAGATTACGCTCAACACATTTTGGATCTCCTTGATCATTTAGAAATCGAAGAGTTTTCCGTTATCGGCCTATCGGTTGGCGGTATGTGGGGAACAGAACTGGCGGAGTTAGCACCAGCACGAATCAAGTCTTTGGTACTTATGGATACCTTTGTTGGTTTAGAGCCAGAAGTTGCTCATGCTAAATACTTCAGCATGTTAGATACCATCACTCAAACCAAGATGGTTCCGCAACCGATTGTTGAAGCCGTAGTTCCACTGTTCTTTGCTAATGATGCTCAAACAAACTCACCAGCTTTGGTTGAGAGCTTTACTCAGCATTTGTCTGAACTTCAAGGTGATAAAGCGGAAGAAGTCGCGCGAATCGGTCGAATGGTGTTTGGGCGTCGTGACATGATTGAAGCGGTAGAGAACTTTGCACTGCCAGTTTTGATTGCTGTAGGACAAGAAGATAAACCACGTCCGGTACTTGAGTCATACCTAATGCACGATTGCATTACGGGCAGTGAATTAGTGGTGATTCCTGGCGCAGGTCATATTAGCTCGTTAGAGCAACCAGAGTTTGTGAACACAATGCTGAAGACGTTTTTAGATAAACATCTGCTATAAGCTTTAAATACTGAATAGTGTTGTTCGACTTATACTTACGTCGGTTTAAACGCATCTCGGTTTAAAAATAGTTCGGCTTAGACGTGACAGTTTAAGCCGATTTTTTTTGTCCGAGTTTTGGTTCGCTGCCATCGAGTAGGCGGCGGATATTCTGGTGGTGACGTAACACGATCAAACAGCACAGCATGGCTACTGGCAATGTGTATTGAGGTTTGACTAACCAAGCGTAGAAAGGGGCAAGTAGCACAGTAACCAGTGCCGCTAAAGAAGAGTAACGAAACAAAAACGCCACCACTAACCAAGTCGCCATGATCATTCCGGTTAGATCGAACCCTATTGGGGCGATAGCGCCGAGTGCGGTTGCCACGCCTTTACCACCTTTGAAGTGGAAGAAGATTGGATACATATGGCCAAGACACGCCGCAATTGCGACAACCCCTAAAATAATTGGGTCGATCTTGAGGTAGTAGCCAAGCCAGACAGGGATAGTGCCTTTCAGCATGTCACACAAAAGGACGGCAGCTGCTGCGCCTTTACCGCCAACACGCAGGACATTGGTTGCTCCTGGGTTGTTAGAACCTACTGTTCGAGGATCTGGGAGCCTCAAAACTCGGCATATCAAGACCGCACTAGAGATTGAACCTAGTAAGTAGGCAGCAATGATCATGATAAGTGCCAATGGGGTCATGTCTGTCCTTTAACGGTTATACGCCTAACGATGGGAAAATAATGCTCAATCCAAGAGTAATTGATATCATATCTCGAATTACGCAAATAATACGTTTTTTTCCCCAATTTGGGTATCCGACCTCTAAAAGGACAAGTCATGGCACTGGATAAAGTTTTCATTGAGCAGCTAGAAGTAATTACAACGATCGGTGTTTACGATTGGGAGCAAGAGATCAAACAGAAACTGGTGCTTGATATTGAAATGGCTCATGACAACCGCCCAGCAGGCAAGAGTGATGATGTGGTTGATGCTTTGGATTACTCGACAGTGAGCACTGCAGTACTTGAGCACATTGCAAATGGCCGTTTTCTACTCGTAGAACGTGTTGCAGAAGAAGTCGCAGAGCTTATTATGACTCAGTTCTCTGTGCCGTGGATTAAAATCCGATTGGCTAAACCTGGCGCAGTGCCACAAGCAAAAGCCGTTGGTGTGATCATCGAACGAGGTCAAGCATGACAGTAGCCTATGTTGGTGTTGGCACGAACATAGACCGCGACAAGCATGCAAGGGTGGCATGGACAGAGCTTCAATCGTTAGGGACTAACCTTAAATGCTCTAAAATCTATCACTGTGAGCCCGTCGGTTTTAATAGCCATCCGTTTTATAACTTTGTGATAGAGCTCGACACGTCACTCTCATTGACTGAATTTTCACAGCAGCTGCGTAAAATTGAGTTTAAATGGGGTCGCTCTCAAGATGCGCACAAACTACAAGATCGAAAACTCGATCTTGATATTGTGCTGTTTGGAGAGGAGGTTTCTGAGTGTGAACCAGAATTACCACGCAGTGATATCTACAAATATCCTTTTGTAACACAGCCGCTTTATGATCTTTGTCCTGCGCGAGTGATCCCGCAAGACGGAAGAACCGTCAGTGAAATATGGCAGAAGATGCAGCAATTAGACTCGCTCTCTGTCGTAGATATAAAACTATAATTTTTAAGGTAAGTAATGAGTTATTTTGAAGCGTTTATATTGGCGTTGGTGCAAGGCTTTACAGAGTTTTTACCTATTTCCAGTTCTGCACACCTAATCCTTCCTTCAGCTGTTTTAGGCTGGGAAGATCAAGGTTTGGCTTTTGATGTCGCTGTCCACGTTGGTACTTTGGCAGCTGTTGTTATCTATTTCCGTAAAGAAGTGGTCTCTCTGTTGAGCGCATTCTTTGGTTCAGTGTTTAAAGGTGATCGTAGTAAAGAAGCGAAGTTAGCGTGGATGATCATTCTCGCGACGATTCCTGCGTGTATCTTTGGCTTGTTGATGAAAGATATTGTTGAGCTTTACTTACGCAGTGCGTGGGTGATCGCGACGACAACGATTATCTTTGGTCTATTGTTATGGTGGGTGGACAAGAACTCAAGCCTGCGCGATGACGAATACCAAGCGGGTTGGAAAAAGGCGCTGTTTATTGGTCTTGCTCAAGCAATGGCGATCATTCCGGGCACGTCTCGTTCTGGCGCAACCATTACCGCGGCGCTTTACCTTGGTTTCACACGTGAAGCGGCGGCTCGACTCTCTTTCTTGATGTCTATCCCAATCATCACTCTGGCTGGTGGTTATTTAGGTCTTAAGTTGGTGACCAGTGGTGATCCAATCCATGTTGGCACTTTGCTAACGGGCGTTGCGGTGTCTTTCATCAGTGCTTACATCTGTATCCACTTCTTCTTGAAGCTTATCTCTCGTATGGGCATGACACCGTTCGTTATCTACCGCCTGATTCTAGGTTGTGGTCTGTTTGCTTTCTTAATGATGCAGTAACAGACACAGGCAACGGTCTCGCTGTAAGAATTGAAACAAAAGGCCCGCTTAACTGCGGGCTTTTTATACGTTTTAGGTAGAGCGGCGACGATTAACTGCTAGCGAGTTCTGATAGGGCGTTTTCAATTGCGATGGCTCTGCGTTTCTCTTGTTCTTCTCGAATATCTTTGCCTTTAAAACCATCGGTAATGATCGCTTTTACTTCGACTTGAAGCGCCGCTTGGTAGGCGACTTCAAAGCGCGCTTTTTGAGGATAAGGCTGATCTTCTAATCCTTTTCGGCCTGCGTGGTCGGCCTGGCAGCAAAGTAGTATATCGTCGAACCTATCTGGCTTACGCCAAACATCGAACTTGTTGAGAACCTTGAGAAAGGTGGTTGGTTTGAGCTCGCCTGCGCGGTGGATATTAGAATGTTGCTCGCACACTAACAACGCAAGGTCTCTGAACTCATTGGGCACTCTCACTCGCTCACACAGTTTCTTGATTATCTTAACACCTGTGTGGCAGTGCATTTTATGGCTTGGCCATTCAGCTTGTGGTGTGACGCCTTTACCTAAGTCATGCACTTGAGCTGCAAAGCGTACCGGTAGCGATGGGCTTAATAGTGCGGCTTGCTGAGCAACCATCAGAGTGTGAATACCCGTGTCGATTTCAGGGTGCCATTTTTCAGGTTGAGGGACGCCAAATAGAGCGTCAATCTCAGGTAATACGACTGCCAATGCACCACACTCTTTCAATACAGAGAGGAACACTTCAGGGTGCGGTGTACTAAGAGACTTATGCCACTCTTGCCAAACTCGCTCTGCAGTAAGGTGTGCCAGTTCACCAGATTGGACGATCTCACTCATCATATCCATGGTTTCAGGTGCAACCGTGAAGTTAAGATGGTGAAGCTTGGCGGCGAAGCGAGCCACACGCAGTACACGAAGAGGGTCTTCAACAAAAGCGTCTGAAACGTGTCTTAAGATACGATTCGAGAGATCTTTCTGGCCATGATAAGGATCGTGAAGTTGGCCTTTATCATCTTGAGCTATAGCGTTGATGGTCAGATCTCGACGCATGAGGTCTTCTTCCAAACTCACGTCTGGCGCGAAGTAACATTCGAAGCCTGTGTAACCAGAGCCTGATTTTCTCTCAGTGCGAGCCAGTGCGTGCTCTTCTTTGGTTTTTGGGTGCAAGAATACCGGGAAATCTTTTCCCACAGCAGTAAAGCCAAGGTTTTCCATCTCTTGAGGGGTACTCCCTACCACGACCCAATCTCTATCATAACTATCAATATTGAGCAGCTTATCGCGCACTGCTCCACCGACTAGATAGCGTTGTAGCCCGTTGTCTTTTGGTAGGCTATCGTAAATTTGCAACTTATCACCTCGAAATGTTTTATCACTGCTGGACTTTACTGCAAGCAATGGTACTTTCCATTAATCGTAATTATAGGGCAGCACATGTATAAGGAATATTTTGGCTTCGTTGAGATGCCATTTTCGATTGTACCAAATTCTCGCTACTTGTTTTTGAGTCAGCGCCATCAAGAAGCGATGCAGAACCTACAAGCCGGTTTAGGCGAGGGTGGGGGCTTTGCGATGCTTACTGGTGAGGTTGGTACAGGGAAAACAACGGTCGCTAAGGCGATGTTGTCTTCATTGGATAGTCATACTCAGGCTGGCCTTATACTTAACCCTACGTTTTCAAATACGGATTTACTAGAAGCTATCTGCGATGAGTTTGAGGTCGAGTACCCAGAACAAGCATCGTTGAAACAGCTCAGTCAGGCTATTCATTATTTTCTACTTGATAGCCATGCCGAAGGCATTCAAACCCTATTGGTGATCGATGAAGCCCAACACCTCGCTGCCGATGTGTTGGAGCAGTTACGCCTTCTAACAAACTTGGAAACCGACAATCGTAAGCTGTTAAAAGTACTGTTGGTCGGCCAGCCGGAATTACAACAGCACTTACAAACCACGCAGCTACGTCAGCTAGCACAGCGCATTACTGGTCGTTATCACTTACTGCCTCTTAATACCGAAGAAACGGGCAAGTACATCGCGTTTCGTTTGGAGACGGCGGGTGGAGAGCAGATGTTGTTTTCGAACCGTTCTATCAAGCTGATTGCTCAATATACGCATGGTATTCCAAGGCTCATTAACTTGGTGTGTGATAAAGCACTGCAGTTGGCTTTTCATGACGGTGAGCAGCTACCGAGCAATGAAACGGTTAACCGAGCGTGTCAGCAGGTTATGTCCTTTCAGGCCGATGTGTATCACGTCGAGAAAGCTCTAACTTCTCGTGTCGCGCCTAAGTTATTCCAATACGCAGGGATTGCGACGTTAAGCGTTGGTCTTGCAATAGCGACCTTTAACTTCGCTCCAAGCTATATCAATGCTTGGTTGCCTACGGATGCATCAAATGAAGCAAAGACGGAAGTGTTAGCACGTACTCAGCATTCTTTGGTATCAGATGTTCCTAAGTTGGTTGCTGAGCCAAAACCTGCCAAGTTTGAATTGCCACAACACATTCAACAACATTTGATGCAGGGGACCAATCGTTCTCTCGCTATCAAAGACTTGTATACGCTGTGGGGATATCAATCTTCACTGCGTGATGGATTGTGCTTAAGTGAGCCACAAAGTGTTTTTGTGTGTGAGCAGCAGCAGGCCAGTTTGGATACCTTGTTAGAACTTGGTGTTCCTGTGGTACTTAATCTCGACATAGACCAAAACCCAGTGTTTGCTGTGCTGTATGGCGTGTCTAAGGATTCTGTCGAGTTGCTGGTTAATGAAAAGCTGTTGGTGATGCCGAAGCAATCCTTAGAGCAAATCTGGCAAGGCGATTACGTCGCTATTTGGAAGCAGCCGCTGCGAGAGACCCTTAAAGAGGGCTATCAAGGTGAAGCGGTTGCTTTGCTTGATCTACTGCTTTCTGAAGTATTAGGAGAGGTTGTTTCCGGTAGTGATGTATTTGATTATGAGTTAAAAATGAAAATCGAAGCATTTCAAACGTGGCAAGGTATGTCTGTTGATGGCATTGCAGGTAAGCGCACCTTAGCAAGATTGCAGAGATTAGCTCAACTCGATTCGCCTAAGCTGATGTCACTAGAAGGGGGCGAAAGCTAATGTCACGTATTATGCACGAACTTAAACAGCCGTCTCACAAGCCATCTTCTATTAATCAGCACTCTCTTAGCAAACCAAGCTTCAAAGGCTACCAGAATCATCATGTTCCTAATTCTGCAAAAGGGATGAGCAACAAGCGAGGTTCATCGTTAGCGATGGGGCTACTCTTAATCTTGGTTCCTTCTTTGTTGGTGGGTGGCGTCTTGGCTTATCAATCGTATATCCAACAACAAGAAGCCGTGAACCAAGCTGCCAATGTCGCTCTGCCAGAATTTAAAACTGAATCAGACATTGAGCCTGAAATTGCGGATGCTGATATAGCAAGCATGGATGCCGTGTCTGAGGAAGAAGATGCCTTGTTCACCGTTCGCCCTGCACCGGCGAGCCAACCGTTGAAAGCATTGCCACGCCAAGAGATGTATGCACAGATTGATTCTGGCGCTAATCGTGCAAACACCGCTGGTGGCTCAGCAGTGATCTTCGCTAATGCTGATAACAACACTCAAATGACAGCCAGTTCTGAATCGTCATCCGTTCAGTCAGGCGCGAGTGATGAAACGACTGCTCTGCAATCAAGCACTGATCAGCAATCAAATAGTGACTTACAATCGGACAGTGATCTGCTGCAAGGGCTAGACCTCAGTGAGTTGCCACCTGATTTGGCATTGAAGCTTGAATCCATTATGGGGGAGCAACAAAGCACTCCTGAGCCGATGGACTCTAGACCCGCAGGGCAAAGAGGCTCTCAGGTTATTGAGTTGGAAACGCACACCAATAGCTTATCAGGCGTCCTTCCTAAGTTAGACCTACAAACTCATATGTACTCGAGCAGCGAGACCAAACGTTGGGTAAAAGTGAACGGCCAAGAAGTGGCGCAAGGAGATTGGATTGGACAAGACATTCAATTACTAGAGATTAAGCCACAATCAGTGATCATAGAGTTCAATCAACAGAAGATAGAAATCCCGGCTCTGTACGAGTGGAAAGGTTAGCGAGCTCTAAAGGTATCTAGATAACAGACAAATAAAAAGGAGCACCTCGGTGCTCCTTTTTGATCTTCGATACTGAATTTACTGTACCTAATACAAGCGTTACGTCTACGCCCAACCGTTTGGTGATTTTCTGCGACGAGGCATGATGTGTGGCAGAACAAGGCCTAGAACTAGACCAATACCCGCAACACCACCACCGTACATGAAGTACTTCAATAGTAGGTCGTCTTTTTGAGTGTCTAGCTTAGCGCGCAGTTCACGGTTCTCTGTTTGAGAACTCGTTAGCTGTTGGCTAATTTCACTGTAGTTCTGTTCTAGTTCAGCAATCTGCTTGTTACGAGAATCTAGAGAGCTTGCTAGGCCAGCTTTTTCGCTGTCAGCACTCTGACGAGCATTCGCTAGCTTGCCTTTAACTTCCGTCAGCTCTTTCTCTAGCTTAGGCATACGCAGTGCCATGCTTTCTTGAGTGCTTACAAACTTGCTTTCAACCCAACCTTTACGGCCACGGTTGTCTTGAATTTGGGTGTAACCCGTACTCTTGTTAGTTTGTAGGAATGTAATCTTTTCACCAGCATCAACACTACCGATGATACGGAATGTGTTGTTTGGGCCAGAATGCATATAAGTAAATAGTTTGTCAGCAATATAACGGTCTTGTGCAAAGGCAGCTGGAGCCGCAAGCATTGCGAACAAAACTAAGCTAATCAGTTTTTTCACAGTAAATCCCTTAACGATTCAAATTGGGTAGGCGTATGAGTCAGCCTCAATCAGCAAATAATATTTAGTTTCTTTATGCGGTGCAACAAAGAAGGGAGGCAAAGCCTCCCTTTCTGTGCGTTTGAGTCAATAATGACATGGCATTTACATATCGTTACTGAAGCTCACACTGTTCTGACGCTAGTATTCACTAACGCAGTTGCGATTACATAGTAAACGCAGCTTGAATTCCGTAGAAGAACACAACAGCAAGTAGAGCACCTGCAGGTAGTGTCACAATCCAAGAAGCCACGATATTACGTACAACGCCTAAGTTTAGTGCTGCGATACCACGAGCAAAACCAACACCTAAAACAGCACCAACGAGTGTTTGTGTAGTAGAGATTGGAAGGCCAGTACCTGAAGCTAGTACAACCGTACATGCAGTTGCAAGTTGTGCAGCAAAGCCACGGCTTGGTGTTAGTTCTGTAATACCAGTACCAACGGTTGCCATTACTTTATGACCCATTGTTGCAAGACCAACAACGATACCGAATCCACCTAGAGGAAGAATCCACCATGCGATAGTACTCTTACCTGTGATTTCACCCATGTGCTCAACGGTTGATACAACAGCAGACAGTGGACCAATCGCGTTCGCAACGTCGTTTGAACCGTGTGCAAATGCCATCGCACAAGCTGTGATAACCATGAGTACAGAGAAGATGCCTTCAACACCTGCAAAGCCGTGGTCTTCTTCGCGGTTAGCGAATTTCTTCTGGATGTATAGGTAACCGCCGATCATTACAAGCGCAGAAACGCCAGCAGCCCAAACCCATGCTTCAGTGTTGCTTAGGTGAAGACCAACGTGCTTAAGGCCTTTCTTGATGGTTACAAGTGCAATTACCATTGTTGTAATGAACATGTATACCGGTACAAAGCGTTTCGCGTTAAATAGCGGGTTCTCTGTATCAAAAATCAGTCGTTGAGCACTTACAAATATGACGTAAGCGAAGAAACCGGAAATAACCGGTGTGACAATCCAACTGCCCACAATGCCTTGAACGCTGCTCCAGTCTACCGCTTCAGTACCTACAGACACACAAGCGAAGCCGATGATTGCACCGATGATTGAGTGAGTCGTAGAAACCGGCCAGCCCATGTAAGAAGCGAGAAGTAGCCATGTACCCGCAGCAAGAAGTGCTGACATCATGCCGTACACAAGTACATCTGGTTGATGAGCGAATAGAGACGTTTCGATAACACCTTTACGGATCGTGTCTGTTACTTCGCCGCCCGCAAGGTAAGCACCTGCGAATTCAAAGATCATTGCGATAATGATCGCTTGTTTAACGGTTAAAGCTTTAGAGCCTACTGAGGTGCCCATTGCGTTCGCAACGTCATTTGCACCAATACCAATAGCCATCAAGAAACCGAAAGCTGCTGCAACAATAATCAGGACAGTGCCGTAGTTAGCAAGGATATCCATCGTAATACCTAGTTGTTTGATAACAAGCGGAACAAATTTAGACGCAAAAAACCGCTCAGCGAGAGGAATACTCAGCGCATAAGTGGTTTGTTCAAAAAATGCTCTTCGTTATATGGTTAACGTATGATTTAAGATCGAGAAAGCATTACTTCAAGACGAGCGCCTACACGCTGTGCTTGATCTGCAATACCACCAACCCATTCAAGAATTTTGTATAAGAACATGATATCAACTGGATTCAGATCGCCTTCAATTGCCATTAGTTGTTGGCGTAGTTCGATCTGCATCGCATCCGTGTCATCTTCAATTACATCTAATTGATGAATCATTTCGGCAACGAGTGTTACTTCACGGCCTTTAAAGCCAGTCTCAAGTAATTCGTCTAATTCATTGATTACGTTTTGTGCTTGGTTCGCTGCATCTAGACAACGTTTAACGTAAGCGATGAAGTTTTCTTGCATAGGAGCAGGAATGACAAGTTGACGACCATATACACGGCCAGCAATGTCTTTCGCTAGGTTTGCGAGTTTGTCTTGTTGAGTTAATAGCTCCAACATATCGGTGCGATCAACTGGCATAAACAAACCACGAGGAAGTTTAAGGCGAATTTCACGTTTTAGTACGTCAGCTTCTTTCTCAAGGTGAGAAATTTGAGCTCGAATTTCTGATGCTTTTTCCCAGTCACCTTTTGAAGAAACTTCAAAGAAATTAACTAGGTGAGAACAACATTCGTTCACGCATACTACGTGACGCTGCAAAGGTTTAATTGGGGACTTTGCAAATAACCCCATAATTGTATTTACTGGCATGGTCATCCAACCTAATAAATAATAACCTTAAAACAACATACACCATATTCATGGTGAAATGTTAAGCGATGGCTACAAAGTCGCGCATGTTAACCTAATCAATCTCTCATTAAAACTGTTTTAGATCATCATAAGGGCGATATTTCTGACTTGCCGACTTTTCAAATTGGCAATATCCTGTCCCTATCTTCACAGAAAGGTATAACTATGGAAACCGAGATAGAACTGAAGTTTTTTGTTTCTCCTGAATTTTCAGAGACTTTACGCAATAAAATTGCTGAAACTAAAGTACTTCAGCACAGTTGTCGTGAGCTAGGTAACATCTACTTTGACACCGCTGACAACTGGCTACGTAAGCACGATACAGGCTTACGCATTCGACGCTTTGATGACGTATTTGTACAAACCGTAAAGACTGCTGGTCGTGTGGTTGCTGGCCTGCATCAAAGGCCTGAATACAATGCAGAACACGACAGCAACGAACCTAAGTTAGCCCTGCACCCAGAGGATATCTGGCCAGCAGGTAAAGACATCGAAACGTTGCAAGCTGAGCTGACTCCTCTGTTCTCTACCAACTTCACGCGTGAGCAGTGGTTGATTGGTATGCCTGATGGTAGCCAAGTCGAGGTCGCATTCGATCAAGGCTTTGTTGAATCAGGCGACCTGCAAGAACCGATTTGCGAAGTCGAATTGGAACTTAAATCCGGTCAAACGGATGCGCTATTTACATTGTCTCGCCAATTCTGCGAACAAGGTGGCATGCGTTTGGGTAACCTAAGTAAAGCAGCTAAGGGTTACCGCCTTGCTCAAGGTTATCAAGGAGATGAAGTCACTCCTTTGACCTTAGTTGATACTGACAAAAGTGATACCGTTGAATCGTGTTTCATTCAATCTTTAGAGCATGCTCTCGCTCATTGGCACTATCACGAGCAGATTTTCACTGAGCGTCAATCGATTGAAGCGCTACATGAGATCAGTCATTCACTGAGCTTTATCCGCCAGACTTTCACCATTTATGGTGGCATTGTCCCTAGACGTGCGAGTGCTATTTTACGTCAAGAGTTGAAGTGGCTTGAGCAAGAGCTCGACTGGCTGAAAAGCTATGATCACTTCGAAGACTTGCTGGAAGATAAAGGCCATGTACTACGTAAACTCGATGCGCGTAAGTTCTTAGTCGCTGAGCTTAAAGAGATGCAAGAGCAACTGCCAGATCGTGAAGATCTGCTTACCTTGCTGAGCTCTGCTCGTTACACCGGTTTATTGTTAGATTTGAGCCGTTGGATCTTGTCTCGTGGCTGGCAGCCTTTCTTAGATGAGAAAGCGCGTGAGCAAATGGGTCGTGGTATCGAATGGTTTTCCGTGCAGCAACTCGATCGCACATGGGCAGACTTGATGGAAGCTTTCCCGCCAGAGCGAGTGATGACCAGCCAAGCGTATATTGAGCAGCAATACCGTTTGATGCGAAACCTATATTCTGGTGTGGGTTTCGCGAGTTTGTATGATGACGCTGAGCGAAACAGTTTCCGTTTACCTTGGGCCGATATGGTGCAAGGCATTGATGACTTGCTGGCACTTAAAACATTAGAGCCTTTGACTGAGAAGCTGGAAGGCGATGAGAAGCTTCAGCTAGAGCGTTGGTTAGCTCGTCAAGAAGTGTCCATTCTGCATGCGATGGAACAGACACGCCAAATCAGTGTTGAGGTTGAGCCATACTGGCAAGACTAAACTCGATACCTGTATCAATAGAAGTATGAATTTGAAAATAGGGCTCCGGCCCTATTTTTTTGTTTGTTGCTCAAGTTTTTCGAGTCGCTCTAAGATTTTCTGTTGCTGCTCGATGATCTTCTCAAGGTGTTTCTCTTTGTTTTCCGCTCGTTGATTCTCATGATGAGTTGGGGAGGTGATCAAAGAAGTAATCAAGCCTGAAATCATACCAAACACACCGACACCACAGATGATCACCATTGAAGCCACTAACTGACCGGAAGTTGTCACTGGGTAATGGTCGCCATAACCCACAGTACTGATGGTCACAAACGCCCACCATAAAGCATCATTACCTGTAGTGATGTTGGCGTTCGGATCTTTGTGTTCCAATAGCAGGATCGTGCCAGCACCGATAGTCAGTAAGATCACCAAAAGCAGAATGATGGAAGCGAAAGTGGTCTCTTTCCTATTACGAAATAACTCTCTGAAAATACGTTTACTTGAACGCAGAACTAAGATGACTCGCAGAATTTGAAAAATACGGGCGAAACGAAGAGGCTCGATCATTGGGATACTTGCTAAGAAATCGATCCAGTGTACTTTTAGAAATTCTTTTTTGTTTTGTGATCTAAATAGATCAATTGTGAGCTGAAAAAGAAAAACACTACAGATTATAAAATCGAGGCCGATAAGGACTTGTTTCGATTCTTTATCGATCGGTACGAACAATAAGCCTGAGATCACAAATAACGCTAAGAAAGAGAGAATCAGTGACAATAAGCTCATCGGCTTGGTGGCGTCTTTGGTATTATTCAACATTCATACGAGGCTCAAAATAAATCGCGAACTTTGACTGACATAGCCACCTCGCGGATATAGAAGCCATCAATATATAAGAATTAATGGAGAACTGACAATGACTAAACTGTCATTCAAGCCGTGGGAAAGGATAATCTCTGACGTTCGTCTCGTTCCAAAAATGGTCATGTTGATGATATTCAGCACTATCTTGATCATTTCGAAGCAGCTATGGGACGCAAGTACGTTTTACGATTCATTGCTTGCTGTAACCAACAATGCGCAAGTCGCACAACAGCATTACGAGACTTACCTAGTTCAAGTGGCTTGGCAAACAGCCTTGATGATCATTGTGTTTGTGGTTCTTCTGTTAGCAGCGGCGCGCGTTATGCTGCGCCAGACTCAATACCTTAATGACGCCATTAAAACCATGGCAGATAAGAACTTATCAGTGCCGATTCAAATGGATTGTAAAGATGAATACGGCGATGTGGCACGCGAACTTGAAAAAACTCGCGTCCAACTGAACGACATGATCAAAACTCAGGTGGCCTCTTCTGATGAGCTGTTTGCTCTGACGGAAGTGATGACCATCAGCATGTCTGAAACCAAAGAGTCAGCTCAAGAAGAGTTCAACGAGATCGATCAACTGGCAACAGCAATGAGTGAGATGACGTCGACGGTGCAAACTGTCGCTGAGCATGCACAAAGCGCTTCGTCATTGACTGAACAGGCATCAGGCCAAGCTCTTACTGGTCAGAAGTTCGTTCAAGGATCAGTGTCTAAGATGAGTGAGCTATCTTCAGATATCGCAGCATCTGCAGCAGCGGTAAACCAAGTAGAAGAACGCGTTGACTCAATTGGCAGTGTGGTTGGTACTATCCAAGGCATTTCAGAACAGACAAACCTACTAGCATTGAACGCTGCAATTGAAGCGGCACGTGCCGGTGAAGCGGGTCGTGGTTTTGCGGTTGTTGCTGATGAGGTTCGTAACCTTGCACAGCGCACTCAGCAAGCGACGGTAGAGATTCAAGACATGATCAGTCATCTACAAAGCAGCGCTAACTCTGCGGTAGAACTGATGGAGAAGAGTGTTGTTGAAGCGGCTGAAGGTGTTGATCTGGTGACTAACGCGGGAAGTGAGCTTGACGGCATTGTAAGCCAAGTCAATCAAATCAATGATATGAACTTCCAGATCGCGACCGCTGCAGGCCAACAGAGCAGTGTTGCTGAAGAGATGAGCGTCAACCTGACCAATGTACGCGAGCTTGTTGAAGCTTCAGTTGTGGTAGTTGGTGAACTGCTCGAGACCTCTCAGCTTATGGAAAGTAACGCGCAAGAACTCGACGGTAAGATTAAGCAATTTAAGGTTTAGTCCTCAGCACCCAATCTTCATCCGTCAAAGGCTAATTCCCAGAGACTGTTTCTCGGTTGTAAGCTCAACCAGATAAGTTAATCGATAAAACGCCCACATTGCTAATGTGGGCGTTTTTTATTGGCGTAACTTTGGTATAACTTATCTTTAGTTATGAAAACTCGTTATTGAAGAACTGAATCGATAAACCGATTGTTCGGCGCGCAGCTTATACAAGGAAGAAACATGCCATTGCCTTCTCAACTCATCACTCACTCCCAGTCTGCTTTTGAGCAATTATTAGAGCATCAAAGTGAAGCCATCAATACTTGGTCTGAGCCACTGACTGAAGATCTTAAACGTGTACTCGGTTTAAGCTGTTTTATTGGTGATTGCCTGCAGCGTGATACGGTTTTATGTGGTGACTTACCTAATATGTTGGCATGCGAAGAACGCGCTGAAGGATACCGAGAACGCTTGGCTGAATTACTTTCTAGTTGCACCGATGAAATGAGCGGTCAGCGCGTGCTGCGTCAATTCCGAAATCGAGAAATGACCTACATTGCTTGGCGTGATTTTATGGGTTCGTGGGAGCTAGAGCAGAGCCTAAATCATCTATCGATGTTGGCTGAGGCGATGATCTTCGAAACCTACCAATGGCAGTACGATATTTGTTGTAAAGAGTGTGGCACACCTTGTAATGAACAAGGCGAAGCACAGCCGATGTTGATCATTGGTATGGGCAAGCTAGGGGGCGGTGAGCTTAACTTCTCTTCCGATATCGATCTGATCTTCACCTACCCAGAGAATGGTGAAACCCAAGGTGCAAGACGCAGCATTGCCAATGCGCAGTTCTTTACACGTCTCGGGCAACGTATTATTAAGGCGCTTGATCAGCAAACCTTCGATGGATTCTGTTATCGAGTAGACATGCGCCTGCGTCCATTCGGTGAGAGTGGTCCACTGGTCATGAGTTACGCTGCGCTAGAAGATTACTATCAAGAACAAGGTCGCGATTGGGAACGCTACGCTATGGTCAAAGCGCGTGTGATGGGCAGTGAGATGTACCCTGAGTATCAAGAGCTTCGCCAAATGCTACGCCCGTTTGTGTTCCGCCGTTATATTGATTTTAGTGCGATTCAATCTCTGCGCCGAATGAAGTCTATGATCAGCAGCGAAGTGCGTCGTCGTGGTCTCTCGAACAACATCAAGCTTGGCTCTGGTGGTATTCGTGAAGTTGAGTTTATCGCACAAGTCTTCCAATTGATTCGTGGTGGACGCGAGCCTAGCTTACGCGGTCGAGGGTTACTCGAAACCTTAAGTGCGATTGAATCCCTTCATCTGCTAGAGTCTGAAGAGGTGGGGCACCTACGTGAAGCTTATCTGTTTTTGCGTCGCCTTGAGAACCTGTTGCAAGCCATGGCTGATAAGCAAACTCAAACCTTACCTGACGGTGAATTCGAACAACTGCAGCTTGCGGTTGCCATGCAATTTTCCGATTGGGATAGCTTGATTGTGGCAACTCGCGCCCATATGGCGAATGTACATACCGTGTTCGAAGACCTAATTGGCGTTGATGAAGATGACGCTAATCCGATCGCGAGCCACTTTAGCGAGTTGTGGGATATGGCCCATAAACCCGATGTAATTGAGCACGTGTTGGAACACGACATTGCGGTCGCGAGCCCGCCTGATGCGGCGAAAACGATCATTCAGTTTAAAGCTGATTTGGCTAAAAAGACTCTTGGCCCTCGTGGGCGGGAAGTCCTCAATCGACTGATGCCGAAAGTGTTTCAAGCGCTGTACACCGCTAAGGATGCCGAGTTTGGTTTGTCGCGAGTACTGCATCTGCTGCATAAAATCGTTACGCGTACCACTTACCTTGAACTACTAGATGAACACCCTGCCGCGTTGACTCAGCTAGTTCGCCTGTGTACGGCAAGCCCGATGATTTCGGAGCAGTTGGGTCGTTATCCAATTCTGTTAGATGAACTTATCGACCCTCAGCAACTCTACAATCCCGTGCCTTTAGAGTCTTACAAGACCGAGTTGCGTGATTATCTAGCCCGTATCCCTGAAGATGATATGGAGCAACAGATGGAAGGTCTGCGTCAGTTTAAGCAGACCTGTATATTGAGAATTGCAGCCGCGGATATTGCGGGTGCTCTACCTGTCATGAAGGTCAGTGATCACCTGACCTACTTAGCAGAAGCCATTGTGGAGGCGGGGGTCAATCAAGCTTGGTTACAAGTATCCGCCAAGTTTGGTGAACCGACCCATGTTAAAGATCGCGAAGGTCGCGGTTTTGCTGTCGTTGGTTATGGCAAAGTCGGTGGTTGGGAGCTTGGTTATAACTCCGATCTTGATATCGTGTTCATGCACGACTGCCCGGTACACATCTATACTGATGGAAAGAAAGAGATCGATGGACGCCAATTCTACTTAAGATTAGCGCAGCGTATTATTCATATTTTCTCGACCAGAACTGCTTCTGGCATTTTGTACGAAGTCGATACTCGCCTACGCCCTTCTGGTGCATCTGGTCTATTGGTGAGTCCAACCGATGCCTTTGACGAGTATCAGCACAATGACGCGTGGACATGGGAGCACCAGGCCCTCACTCGTGCTCGTATGATTTACGGTGATGACTTATTGGTATCTGCGTTTAACAAAACTAGGCATGAGGTTTTGTGCTTGCCACGAGATGAGGCAACACTCAAAAAGTCAGTTGTGGATATGCGTGAAAAAATGCGTGGCCATTTAGGCGGTAAAAAAGCCGAACGATTCATGCTTAAACAAGATGCGGGCGGTATTACTGATATTGAGTTCTTGGCGCAATACTTAGTGCTGAGATACAGCAACGAGAAACCTAAGCTTACTCGTTGGTGTGACAATGTGAGAATCTTTGAAAGCTTGTTGTCGCAAGGGATAATGGACGAGCAACAAGGTATGGCATTGACCAATGCGTACACCACATTAAGGGATGAAATCCACCACCGTAATCTACTTAACCTTGATGCGGATGTGGCGATTGAAAAGTTCGAAATGGAAAGAGAACATGTTGTTCAGGCATGGAAGCAGTGGATGGAAGCATAATTCAGTCATAGCGTAGCGAGTGCTATGTTTATCTTGATAGGCTTTTACTCATTTATCTGTAGTTTAGCCACTGTAATCAGTGTGCTAGACTCTAGCCAGATTCGATTTTTGGAGCTCAACAATGAAACCAATTCTACCTGACTACAGCCAATCAGGTGTTCTTATTGTCGGTGACGTAATGCTTGACCGTTACTGGTATGGCCCAACTGGCCGTATTTCACCAGAAGCACCAGTCCCCGTTGTGAAAGTAGAAAATAACGAAGAGCGTCCTGGTGGTGCTGCCAACGTAGCAATGAACATTGCCTCTCTTGGTGGGCATGCTCATGTTGTTGGTTTGACTGGTAAAGATGAGCCTGCTGAGGTGTTGAAAAGCACTTTAGGTGCTCTGAAGGTTAAGTGTGATTTCGTTGAGTTAGAAGACTATCCAACCATCACCAAACTACGAGTGATGAGCCGTGGTCAGCAGTTGATTCGCTTGGATTTTGAAGACAAATTCGAAAACACCAACCCAGAGCTTATTCTGTCTCGCATGGAGCAAGCCCTACCAAATGTACGT
This sequence comes from Vibrio sp. 10N.222.49.C12, assembly GCF_041475025.1. Taxonomy (NCBI): domain Bacteria; kingdom Pseudomonadati; phylum Pseudomonadota; class Gammaproteobacteria; order Vibrionales; family Vibrionaceae; genus Vibrio; species Vibrio sp. 10N.222.49.C12. Next base: position 128,807 of record NZ_JBFRVF010000003.1, read on the forward strand.
TCGGTTATCTTGTCAGATTACGCGAAAGGTGCATTAGAGCATGTACAGAGCTTCATTCAAAAAGCACGCGCAGCCAATGTTCCTGTATTCATCGATCCCAAAGGCGCGGATTTAGAGCGCTACCGTGGTGCGACATTACTTACACCAAACATGGCAGAGTTTGAGCTGGTTGCAGGTAAAGTGAAATCAGAAGAAGATCTTATCGAGAAGGGTATTGCCTTGATCGAGAAGTATGACTTTGAAGCTCTATTGGTGACTCGCAGTGAAAATGGTATGACTTTATTACGTAAAGGTCAGGCACCATTCCACTTGCCAACCCAAGCGAAAGAAGTGTACGACGTAACTGGTGCTGGTGATACGGTTATCTCAGTACTGGCTGCGTCTGTTGCAGCTGGTAAGCCACTGGATGAGGCGTGTGCACTGGCGAACGCTGCTGCGGGTGTGGTAGTAGGTAAGCTTGGTACATCTACACTGTCTACGATTGAGTTAGCGGAAGCGATTCACGGTAGTCAAGACACAGACTACGGTGTTATCTCTGAAGCGGCACTGGTTGAAGCGGTGAAGCGTGCTCGTGCGAAAGGCGAGAAAGTGGTGATGACCAATGGCTGCTTTGATATTCTACATGCTGGTCATGTTTCTTACATGAATCACGCGGCTGAGTTGGGCGATCGTTTGATCGTTGCGGTGAATACTGACGAATCAGTGAAACGCTTGAAAGGCCCTGGTCGCCCTGTGAACCCAACTGATCGTCGTATGGCGGTATTGGCTGGCTTAGGTGCAGTTGATTGGGTTGTGCCATTCTCTGAAGATACCCCTCAACGTTTAATCTCTGAGGTACTGCCAAGCATTCTTGTGAAAGGTGGTGATTACAAGCCTGAAGAGATTGCTGGTGGTGCGGAAGTGATTGCTGCTGGTGGTGAAGTGAAAGTACTTAACTTTGAAGATGGTTGCTCTACCACTGAAATCATTAAAGCGATTAAAGGTGGTCGAGGCTAGTTTTTAGTTTTTGGCGTTAAGCTTTTAGTTAGGCAGTAAATCTCGCTTTAATCGATAATAAAAATGCCGCTCAATGAGCGGCATTTTTGTAACGGTAACTTGAGTAATTAAGAGTTACTTACTTGCTACTTTTAGACCTGCGTTTACATCAACAATGTCTTGTTCGCTTAGCGTACCAACTGCTTGACGAAGCTGAAGTACACTTAGGATGTAGTTGTAACGAGCATCTGAAAGGTTTTTGTTCGCATCATATAGACGACGAGTCGAATCTAGTACGTCAACGATAGTACGAGTACCTACATCAAAACCAGCTTCTGTTGCTTCTAGAGCAGACTGAGCAGAAACTACAGACTGTTCGTAAGCGCGTAGAGCACCGATCGAAGCGCTGATGTTGTTGTTGAATGCACGTACGTCTTTTACAACGCTACGGTAAGTTGCTTCTAGATCTTCACTTGCTGCAACGTAGTTGTATTCAGCCTGTTTAGTCAATGAAGTTGTGTTACCACCCGTGTATAGAGGTACAACTAAGTTCAAACCAATGTTTAGGTTGTCTTGGTCGTAATCTTGGGTGCTGTTTGATTGATCTGAAACAGCGTAGCTACCATCTAGGGTTAAGCTTGGTAGGTGACCAGAGCTTGCTAGAGAGATGTTGTCTTTTGCTACGTCTTGAGAGATACGTGCAGCCAATAAGCTAAGGTTCTTTTGTTCTGCTTGTTCAACAAGTGCAACTGCAGACTCAGAAGATTTGCTTGCTGAGAAACGATCAGTATCTAGGATGCTTAGGTTAGAGTGTTCCTGACCTGTAATCTCACGAAGACCTTCGTAGCTATTCGTTAGGTCGTTCTCTGCAAGAACTTCATCAGCCAAAACACCATCGTACTGAGCTTGCGCATCATGTACATCGGTGATTGCTGAAAGACCTACTTCAAAACGTTGCTTAGTTTGCTCTAGTTGACGAGCAACCGCTGCTTTCTCTGCACGAACAAATTCTAGGTTATCTTGAGCGCGAAGCACTTCGAAGTATGCTGTCGCAACACGAAGGATCAAGGCTTGTTGTTCTGCCGCGTAAGCTGAATCAGATTGACGAGCGGTTTTCTCTGCCGTATCTAGTGTGATCCATGAAGAACGCTGGTAAAGCTCTTGGCTGAAGCCGATAGCAGCTCCCCAAGTGTTGTTATCAATGCTTGAATTACCAACACCTGATGTATCTCGATCACCACGATTAATGTCGTAGTTCGCAGTCAAATTGATTTGCGGTAACAAAGAGCTACGGCTTGACGTTACTGCTTCAAAAGCGGCATCGCGCTGCGCTGCTGAACGAAGAAGTTGTGGATCGTTCTGTTTTGCTTGGTCGTAAACTTCAGCTAGCGTATCAGCAAAAGCTGACGAACTCAGGCTGCCAATTGCTGCACTGATAAATAGTGGAAGCAGTTTTTTCATTTTCCTATTCCTGCCTTTTATGGAATTTTCTTTAGAAGAGTTTAACCCAGTTTGGTGGTAATTTACTCGAAACTTTGCACTTTTTTACAGTTAACAGTCCACTTGTGCAATATTTATTTTTTAAAGCTTAACTTTAATTATAAATTTTATATAAAAAGTTGAACCTTATCCTTGGTAGTTAACTCGGACAATGAGTAAACTATAAAGATCACTTAGTGAGGTACCAAATGCAACAGTATGACAATCAACGACATGAGTTTACTCCGCAAGATGTGGAAATAGTCTCAAAAGAGACGCTGTTTCGTGGTTTTTTCAAAATGGTCAAGTACACATTTAAACATAGACTATTTGAGGGAGGCTGGAGCCAACCAATAGAGCGTGAGATGTTTGAGCGTGGACATGCTGCCGCTTTGCTACCTTATGATCCTGTGCGTGATGAAGTGGTGATCGTCGAACAGATCCGTGTCGGAGCCCTAGAGCATGAGAACCCATGGCAATACGAAATTGTTGCTGGGATCATTGATACGGACGAATCGCCACAAGACGTCGCTCGTCGTGAAGCAATGGAAGAAGCCGGAGTCGAAGTCGGATCTGTATTGCCTATTACTTCGTATTATCCTTCATCTGGTGGTTGCTCTGAAAAGCTCGACGTCTTTGTTGGCTGTGTTGATGCAATGACAGCCAAAGGGGTACACGGATTGGACTACGAAGGTGAAGACATTCGTGTACAAGTGATGAGTCGCGAAGCTGCTTATCAGTTGGTAAAAGATAGTGTATTTGAAAATGGAGCCACGATCATTGCGCTACAGTGGCTACAATTGAACTACCAAGAATTACAGTCAGAGTGGATAGATTAACGTCATGCCAAATATCGCGGTCAAAAAACCGTATCATGTTGATCTTGCTGAATTGATGCGAGTTTACGAGACTAACTATGCCAAACTGAACGCTTTGTTACCGGTTGGGCATGAGGTTGGTGACGTTCGCTGTTACCAAGCCGTTAATATGGTGTATCAATTGACAGTGAATGAGGTCACAAAATACACCACATTAATAGATATATGTCAGAGTGATGCGATGCCAGTGTTTCCTTTGCCAAAAATGTCTGTCAGGCTATATCACGACGCTCGAGTTGCAGAAGTGTGCGCTAGCGGGGATTTTTCGCGAGTCAAAGCGAAATATGACTACCCCAACACTAAGCTTCTGCAAAAGGACGAGAAATTTCAATTGAATAAATTTCTTGGGGAATGGTTAACGTTTTGTTTAAAAACGGGTATCAGCCGAACCCCAATTGCCTTTTAATTGAGCCTATTTATCAACACTTTTAAAGTCTAAACAGTAACGTATCTGGATTTGTTATTTTGGAATTATCACACACTTCAAAATTTGATGAGAGCACTATTAAGCTTGTGCAGCTAACGGACACGCATTTATTTGCGCCGAGCAATGGCAGCTTATTAAGCATCAACACTCAAGATAGCTTTCGTGCTGTAGTCGATGGCATTGTTAGTCAGGGCTTTGACTATCAAGCGATTTTAGCAACCGGTGATATATCTCAAGATCACAGTGCTGAGTCGTACCAGAAATTTGAGTCAGGGATTCAGCCTTTGGAAAAGCCATGCTATTGGCTGCCAGGGAACCATGACTTTAAGCCTAATATGGGCAGTGTTTTACCATCACCACAAATACAGTGTGTTGAGCATGTCTTGCTAGGCGATAACTGGCAGATGGTGATGCTAGACTCGCAGGTGGTTGGTGTGCCTCATGGTCGCCTCAGCGATCAACAGCTTGACCTATTAGAACAGAAGCTGACGGAGTTCCCTGAACGTAATACCTTGGTTCTATTGCACCACCATCCATTGTTGGTTGGCAGCGCATGGTTAGATCAACATAACCTAAAAGACGCCGATCAATTTTGGGATGTGGTTCAACAGCACACCAATGTTAAAGCCGTACTGTGTGGTCACGTTCATCAAGACATGAACCGAGATCATCATGGTGTACAAGTCATGGCAACACCGTCGACTTGTGTGCAATTCAAACCTAACTCAGATGACTTCGCGGTTGATACTTTGTCTCCGGGCTGGAGAGAGATTGAATTACATCAAGACGGTACCGTTAGCACGCAAGTTCGTCGTCTGCCTCATGGGCAGTTCTTGCCTGATTTTAAGGCTGCTGGTTACTAATGAAGGCGGTTATTGATGCCAGGCTCTAATCAACAAGCTAATAAGCCATCGCTGCTTCTCTATATTCACGGATTTAACAGCTCATCACGTTCTCATAAAGCGAATGTGATGGCAGATTACTGTGCGGAGCATCGCGCTGATATTAAAGTCGTAACCCCTCAACTGCCGAGTTTCCCTCAACAAGCGGCACTTCATTTACAGCAGCTGGTGGAGCAATACAAAGAGCAATATCAAATAGCGTTGGTCGGTAGCTCGCTGGGTGGCTATCTTTCAACATGGCTGAATAGCCACTATGGTTTTAAAGCGGTGGTTGTAAACCCAGCAGTGAAGCCGTATGAGCTTCTTGCTGACTATTTAGGTGAACAAGTAAACCCATACACAGATGAACGATATGTACTGGAAACAAAACATATTGATGAACTGAAGGCGTTAGAGGTTTCGGCTATCGCTAAGCCGAGCGACTTCTGGTTACTTCAGCAAACGGAAGACGAAGTTCTGGATTACCGACAAGCGGTAGATAAGTACCAAGGTGCAACACAGACAGTAGAAGAGGGCGGGGATCATAGCTTTGTTGATTTTGAACGCTACCCACAACAAATCATCACCTTTCTAAATCTTTAATCTGTTCCACCAACCAAGTGATTTTCTCTTGTTTGCCTGTTATTTCATCTATCAATGGTGAAATATCATAGTTTGATGTCTTAGTTTTTGAACTAGCTTGACATCATTACTCAGCTTCCAGACTATATTCCCCAATACTTCGCTCGTTCGCTCTACTATGACGGTTCATAGTAATGATTCTGCTTTAGTGAAACTGGAGCCAGCGAACTGACGCAAACTTTTTGAGTAAACTCCGTATTATGACTGAACAATATAATGCAAAAGACCTCGAGGTACTTGAAGGTCTCGACCCTGTGCGACACCGCCCGGGAATGTATACCGAGACAGAAAGACCTAACCACCTTGCCCAAGAAGTCATTGATAACTCGGTCGATGAAGCACTAGCGGGACACGCTAAGAAGATCAAAGTGGTACTTCATGCAGACCAATCGTTAGAAGTTACCGATGACGGCCGTGGTATGCCTGTCGATATCCACCCTGAAAAAGGGATCTCAGGTGTTGAGCTGATTTTAACTAAGCTCCACTCTGGCGGTAAATTCTCGAATAACAACTATAAGTTCTCTGGTGGTCTGCACGGTGTAGGTATCTCGGTTGTAAACGCGCTGTCAAAACGTGTTGAAGTGACCGTACGCCGAGAAGGTCAGGTTCACGAGATCGCACTTGAAGGCGGTCATGCAGTAACAGAGCTTACTGTGACGGGCACTTGTGGTCATCGTAACAGTGGTACATCAGTACATTTCTGGCCTGATCCTAAGTACTTCGATAGCCCTAAATTCTCGACACTTCGTCTGATTAACAACCTACGTGCAAAAGCAGTGCTTTGCCCAGGTTTAGAAATTACCTTTATCGACAAAGTCGGTGGTGAAGAGCATAAATGGTTCTATGAAGATGGTCTAAAAGACTACCTTGCCGAAGGCGTGAAAGGTTACACCTTGCTGCCTGAAGAACCGTATGTTGGCGAATTCGTTGCTGAAACAGAAATGGCAAACTGGGCGATCATCTGGCAGCCAGAAGGCGGCGACATGATCACCGAAAGTTACGTGAACTTAGTACCGACTAAACAAGGTGGTACACACGTAAACGGTCTTCGCCAAGGTCTTCTTGATGCAATGCGTGAGTTCTGTGAATTCCGTAATTTGCTGCCGCGTGGCGTTAAGCTAACGGGCGACGATATCTTCGATCGCTGTTCGTACGTACTGTCGGTGAAGATGCAAGATCCGCAGTTTGCTGGTCAAACAAAAGAGCGCTTGTCTTCACGTCAAACTGCTGCGTTTGTGTCTGGTGTGGTAAAAGATGCGTTTAGCCTGTGGTTGAACGAAAAGCCACAACTGGCAGAACAGCTAGCAGAAGCTTGTATTGCGAATGCCCACCGCCGTATGCGCGCAAGCAAAAAGGTTGTGCGTAAGAAAATCGCTTCAGGCCCAGCACTGCCGGGTAAGCTAACTGACTGTTCAGTTCAAGACTTAAGCCGTACCGAAATCTTCTTCGTGGAAGGGGACTCGGCGGGTGGTTCTGCTAAACAAGCACGTGATCGTGAGTTCCAAGCAGTTATGCCACTTCGCGGTAAGATCCTAAATACATGGGAAGTGTCAGCCGACCAAGTATTGGCTTCGCAAGAAGTGCACGACATCTCGGTGGCTCTAGGCATCGACCCGGACAACGATGATTTATCCGGCCTGCGTTACGGTAAGATCTGTATCCTTGCCGATGCGGACTCGGATGGTCTTCATATCGCGACACTGCTGTGTGCTTTGTTTACTCGCCATTTCCATGCATTAGTTGAAGCGGGTCATATCTATGTGGCAATGCCTCCTCTGTATCGTATCGATTGCGGTAAAGAAGTGTTCTACGCACTCGATGACGCAGAGAAAGACGGTGTGCTTGAGCGACTATCGCAGAAGAAAGCCAAGATCAACGTGCAACGATTCAAAGGTCTGGGTGAAATGAACCCACTTCAGTTGCGTGAAACCACCATGGATCCAAACACTCGTCGCCTTGTGCAGTTAACGATTGATGACAGCGAAGCAACCAACGAGATGATGGACATGCTGCTTGGTAAGAAACGTGCAGATGATCGCCGTACATGGCTACAGACTAACGGTGATATGGCCGAGGTATAATGGATGTCTAACGAAATTACATATGATGGCGTTGAACAGCTGCCAATGCGCAAGTTCACCGAAGATGCCTACTTAAATTACTCAATGTACGTGATCATGGATCGTGCATTGCCGTATATCGGTGATGGCTTGAAGCCAGTACAGCGTCGTATTATCTACGCGATGTCTGAGCTAGGCTTATCGGCTGCATCGAAATACAAAAAATCAGCACGTACCGTTGGTGACGTATTAGGTAAGTATCACCCACATGGTGACTCTGCTTGTTACGAAGCGATGGTATTGATGGCGCAGCCTTTCTCTTACCGCTACCCATTGGTAGATGGTCAAGGTAACTGGGGTGCTCCTGATGATCCGAAATCGTTCGCTGCGATGCGTTATACCGAAGCCAAATTATCTAAGTTTGCTGAGGTTCTTCTAGGTGAACTAGGTCAAGGCACTGTTGACTGGCAACCAAACTTTGATGGCACGATGAAAGAGCCTCAAATGTTGCCTGCTCGCCTACCTCACATCCTACTTAACGGTATTACAGGTATCGCGGTAGGTATGGCGACCGATATTCCACCACACAACGTGCGTGAAGTCGCTAATGCAGCCATTCACCTAATTGATACGCCTAAGTCTGAGCTTTCAGACGTGATGGGTTTCATTCAAGGTCCAGATTACCCGACTGAAGCTGAGATTATCTCCCCGAAATCGGACATCGAAAAGATCTACCGTACTGGACGTGGCAGCATCAAGATGCGCGCGGTTTGGCACAAGGAAGGCTCTGATATTGTTATCACGGCTTTACCTCATCAAGTGTCAGGTGCGAAGTTACTTGAGCAAATCGCTAACCAGATGCGCGCTAAGAAGCTGCCAATGGTTGACGACTTGCGAGATGAATCGGATCACGAGAACCCAACGCGTATCGTTGTCGTTCCTCGTTCGAATCGTATCGACTGTGACCAATTGATGAGTCACCTGTTCGCGTCGACGGATCTAGAGAAAAACTTCCGCGTTAACTTGAACATGATTGGTTTAGATAATCGTCCTCAAGTTAAAGGCTTAGTTCAAATCCTGAAAGAGTGGATCGAGTTCCGTCGCACAACGGTTCGCCGTCGTTTGCAGTACCGTTTAGATAAAGTACTGGCACGCTTGCACATCTTAGAAGGTTTGCTTGCTGCTTATCTTAATATCGATGAAGTGATTGAGATCATTCGTACAGAAGACGAACCATGTCCTGTCCTAATGAGCCGTTTCAACATTTCTGAAATTCAAGCCAATGCGATTCTTGATATTAAACTTCGTAACTTAGCTAAGTTAGAAGAGTTTAAAATCCGAGCGGAACAAGAAGAGCTTGAAGCTGAACGTGAGAAGCTTGAAAAGCTACTCGGTTCAGAGCGTCGCTTGAATACGCTGATCAAGAAAGAAATCCAAGCAGATGCGGATAAATACGGCGATGATCGTCGTTCACCTCTGATTGAGCGCGCTGAAGCGAAAGCGCTAACAGAGCGCGACTTAGTACCAAGCGAACCAATCACGGTTGTGTTGTCTGAGAAAGGTTGGATTCGTCATGCCAAGGGGCATGAAGTTGACGCTGAAGGTTTGAACTACAAATCGGGTGATAAATTCTTAGCGAGTTCTAAGGGTAAGAGTAACCAGCAAGCGGTGTTCCTCGGCAGTGATGGTCGAAGCTACTCCCTTGAGTCACATTCATTACCGTCGGCGCGAAGCCAAGGTGAGCCAATTACAGGCCGCTTGAACGTCAGCCCAGGTACTTCTATTCGCCAAGTGGTGATGGGAGAGAATGAACAATTATGGTTAGTCGGTTCTGATGCAGGTTATGGTTTTGTTTGTAAGGGTAGCGATCTGCTGTCCAAGAACAAGAGCGGTAAAGCCTTGGTTAACTTGCCACAAGCTTCTGAAGTGATGATGCCAAGCCCTATTGCTGACTTGGACAGTAATCAGATTCTGGCGATTACTAACCAAGGTCGTATGTTGTTGTTCCCGATTAAAGATCTCCCTCAGCTGAGCAAAGGTAAAGGCAACAAGATCATCAACATCCCTTCTGCGAAAGCAAAAGAGCGTGAAGAGTTTGTCTCACATCTTATGGCTATCCCAGAGAATGCGACGCTGACTATCTACGCCGGTAAACGTAAGCTTGGTTTGAAACCTGCGGATCTTGAAAACTTCCGTGGTGAACGTGGTCGTCGTGGTGGTCTACTGCCTAGAGGACTACAGCGAGTGACTCGCATCGATATCGAAGAGCAAAGTGAATCGTAGAGATACTTGAAACAATCTTTAGATAAAAGAAAACCCAGCCTATGAGCTGGGTTTTTTGTACTTGTGTATTAGCAGCTTGAATCATTGCTTACAGAGTTTGCTCTACAGGCGAGTATCTTCGGCGATGGTCACCTTTAAGGTTTTGCTTTCACCTTGGCGCAATATACCCACATCGATAACTGTACCAGGTCGCAGGTCGGTAACGATGTCCATTACACTCTGGCGACCATTTACTTGGTTATCGTTGATACTGACAATAATGTCTTGAGCTTCAAAACCCGCATCGGCAGCCGGACCATTAGGGTCTATCCCCAACACAACGATCCCGCCGATATTCTTAGTACCCAACATGCGTGAGGTGACTGAGTTGATGTCTTGTCCATCGATACCAATATAGCCACGAATCACACGACCATCGGCGATGATCTTTTCCATGATTTTATTAGCAAGCGGATAGGGGATAGCGAATGAGATCCCATAGGTTTCCATGTCGGTAGCTTGCTGGAAAGAGGCGGTATTGATACCGACTAGCTCACCTTGTGAGTTCACCAGTGCGCCACCTGAGTTACCTTCATTGATTGCCGCATCGGTCTGGATAAAGGCTTGATGGCCATCGGCACTGATCGAAGAACGGCCGGTTGCAGAGATGATACCAAAGGTTGTTGTTTGACCTAGGTTGTATGGGTTACCGATAGCCAGTACAACATCACCGACATTGGCTTTGTAATTAGGATTAAGTGGGATCACCGGTAGATTATCACCGCTGACTCTAAGTATCGCGATATCGGTGCGTTTGTCTGAACCGACAAGTTGCGCAGCTGCTACTCGGCCATCTTGAAGTGCCACAACTATTTGGTCTGCTTGAGCCACCACATGGAAGTTGGTAATGATGTAGCCTTTCTCGCTAACAATCACCCCAGAGCCCAAACCTTGTGTGAGCAGTTTGTTTCGATCGCTTTCAGCGTATTTACGGCTATAAATGTTAACCACTGCAGGCGCCGCGCGGCGAACTGCTTGGTTAAATGAAATCTGAAGAGAGCCAATATTATCGACTTTAGGGCTAGTGACGTCAGCGACAATCGCTGGTCTTAAGCTCGGGAAGGCGAGAAGAATAAGCGCCGCTGAAACGAGTCCAAGGGAAATAGAACGAAATAGAAAGGACAGCATGTTTCCCTCTTCAACAAGTAAGGTGTGAAGCCTCCATCAATGGATGACTGATTTGATTACAAGTGAAGCATAGCATTTTGATTGATCTAAAGAAAAGGGAGACTGAGTAAGTTTAAAGCAAACTTACTGAGCCTCCCTGTAATTGCGCTGACGTAAGACTATCGAATCACAAGATAGATAGTTCGGTCGCCTCGCTGGATATTAAGCGCCAGTACACCAGGTTGTTTTTCAAGAATCTCTCTAAACCCAGCAAGGTTCTTAACGGGCTGGCGGTTTACTCCGATGATGATGTCATCTTTCAGGAGTTGATAGGCTTCGGCTGGTGAACCTTGAGCAACATTCGATACCTTGACGCCCGCTGCAGAGTCACTCTCTGTTGTGTTGGTTAACTCAGCACCAGCTAGTCCTTCATGGAGCTTCTCAGCTTGTGTTTTATTATTGGTGGATTCACCAAGCGTCACATCAAAGGTTTTGCTCTTACCGTCACGAACCACACCCAGTTCAATCTGCTTACCAGCGCCGAGTGTTGCGACCTTAGCTCTTAACTCGCTGAAGGTATCAATGCGTTTGCCATTAATAGAGACAATAATATCGCCCGCTTTCAGTCCTGCTTTATCGGCTGCGCTGTCAGGGACGATTTGGCTAACAAAGGCGCCCTTGCTTGATTCATAACCTAGTGCTTCTGCCAATTCAGAGGTCACTTCTCCGCCTTGAACGCCAAGCATGCCGCGTTTTACTTCACCGAAGTCGAGAATTTGTTCTGTCAGGTTTGTCATCATATTAGAAGGGATTGCAAAGCCGATACCGACATTACCTCCGTTAGGGCCAAGAATGGCGGTGTTGATACCAATTAGCTCACCGTTAAGGTTCACTAGCGCACCACCAGAGTTGCCGCTGTTGATTGCTGCATCGGTTTGAATGAAGTTTTCAAAGTTTTCTAGATTCAGGCCGCTACGGCCGAGTGCAGAAACAATACCGGATGTCACGGTTTGCCCAAGTCCGAATGGGTTACCGATCGCGACACTAAAATCACCAACTCTTAGTTTGTCTGAGTCTGCGACTTTTATCTGGGTCAGGTTTTTGGCTTCTTCTAATTTTAGCAGTGCGATATCAGACATCTGGTCGCCACCGATTAGCTCAGCATCGTACTCTCGACCATCATGCAGTTTTACTTTGATATCGTCCGCACCATTAATGACATGGTAATTGGTCACGATATGACCTTTCTCGGCGTCAATGATGACACCAGAGCCTAATCCGCGGAAGGGACGCTCTCGTGTTTGTTCTGGACCAAAAAAGAATTGAAATTGTTCAGGGATTTGCTGACGTTGTACCTGTTTGCCTTCTACGGCAATACTAACCACAGCGGGGGTCACTTGTTCAAGCATAGGAGCAAGGCTCGGTAATTGTTCATTACCCACACTTAATGGCAGTGCGGCTGTTGCTTTAATGGGGGTGATGATTGAACTTAAGCTTAAAGTTAGCACTGATAAAGCAAGCAAAGGTTTTTTCATCATAAACTCCTCTCTAGTTAAGGTCTTAACCCTCTTATACGTTTAATAAGTATGATAAGTTTCAAATGACCTGAGTGAAAGTTATGACTCAAAAACCTTTGTAAAGTTCACAGAAGTGTTAAATGTTTACGATGCTTTTGCTGTAACAACATCGGGCGCATTCATGATTTCTTTCTTCTGCTCTGTAAATAAACCGGTTGCGCCATTAGCGTAATCTTTCGGTTGTTCCTCAAGTGTCGCCTCTTTTACTGAAGGCTTCTCTTGTGGCTTGTCCGAATGGGCAGCGGCTGTTTTCACAAACGGGTTATCTTGCTCTGGCAGGTTAGGAATCAGCTCTGAGCTTGTTTTTTCCATGTGTTGGTACAGTTTTGTGTAGTCTTTACCTAATGTGTCCAACATTTCTGCTGATTTCGCAAAGTGATCAGCCAGCTCTTGTCGCTGCTGCTCAAGGGCAAACTTTGCGCTATCCAATTCTTTCTGTACGTTCTTTTGTTTTTTGTATTCAGGTGTCATGAGACGAGAAATAGCGACCCCTAAAATAACTCCGACTAGTAAACCGGCAACGGCATACATCCAAGGCATAACAGCTCCTTATTATTGTTTTTTAACATGTTTGTTACTGCTTAGTTACACGTGATACGGCTCCATGGTACTATGAGAAAGCCGCAGTATAAAGAGAAATGCGTGTGCGCTAGTTAGCAGTTTGATGCTGCACTATTCACCACATCACGTTATTCCTCGTACTGTTTGGGCTCATTTTTAGTTGTTGTCTGATATTGCTTTCATTGTGGAAATGTCGTCATGAATCCCATTAAAAAATACGAACAAGATATAAAAGAACATGGATTTCAAAGAGATCCAGCACAAGAGCAAGCCGTAAAATCTTTAGATGAACTCTTTCATCAATTTCAAGATTACATGAATACGCCCATTCCTCAACTGACTCGCTTCCAGAAATTACTAGGCAAAAAGCCAGAACTGCCACAACCACCGAAAGGTCTCTATTTTTGGGGTGGCGTAGGGCGAGGAAAAACGTACCTAATGGATACGTTCTATGATGCCTTACCGACCACTAAAAAAATGCGTGTTCACTTTCACCGCTTTATGTATCGAGTTCATGATGAGCTAAAGGCGCTAGGTAATGTGAGTGATCCATTGCCTTTAGTCGCAGACAAGTTGAAGGAAGAAGCGGACATTATCTGTTTCGACGAATTCTTTGTTTCAGACATCACCGATGCGATGATCCTAGGAACCTTGTTCCAAGAGTTATTCGCTCGAAACGCTATCTTGGTTGCGACCTCTAATATTCCACCTGCGGATCTGTATCGCAACGGGTTACAGCGAGCGCGTTTCTTACCTGCCATCAAGCTCATTCAAGACAACTGTCATATCCTTAATGTCGATAGTGGTATTGACTATCGTCTACGTACCTTAGAACAGGCTGAGATTTACCATTACCCGCTAGATAGCCAAGCGAATATTAATCTCGAAAAGTATTACGCTCAGCTCGTTGGTGAAGATAAAGAGAAGCTTAAGCAGATAGAGGTTAACCACCGTCAATTAGATGTAGTCGAAGCGAGTGATGGCGTACTGCATGGTACCTTTGCTCAGCTTTGTCAGTCGGCTCGTAGCCAGAACGACTATATTGAGTTGTCTCGGGTTTATCACACAGTTCTATTGGCGGATGTATTGCAAATGGGCGCGACTTCAGATGACGCTGCGAGGCGCTTCATTGCATTAGTTGATGAGTTCTACGAGCGCAATGTGAAGCTGATTATTTCAGCGGAAGTGGAGCTAGAAAAGCTATACACCCATGGTCAGCTAGAGTTTGAATTTAAACGTTGTCAGTCGCGTTTAATTGAAATGCAGAGCCATGAATATTTGGCAAAAGAACACTTAAGTTAGCTTTGATTATCTCGAATAAGAAATAGAATTAAAAAAATCGTGATTTTGTTCAAAAAGAGGTGATTTTTTCTTCGCTCTTCTCTATAATCCTGCGACCTACCGTTACTGCGGGCCTCTAGCGATGAGTAAAATCACGTTATGCCAAGAGTTTTCCAACACTCGAAGGGGTGATGAATGGTAACTCTTAGACAGTGGGAATACGCGAGTATTCCTTAAGTGTAAATTTTTTAAATAGGTAATTATTAGCATGAAAACTTTCGTTGCTAAACCAGAAACTGTAAAACGCGACTGGTATGTTGTAGACGCTGAAGGCAAAACTCTTGGCCGTCTAGCAAGTGAAATCGCTTCTCGCCTACGCGGCAAGCACAAAGCAGAATACACTCCTCACGTAGACACTGGTGATTACATCATCGTTGTTAACGCTGAGAAAGTTGCTGTAACTGGTAACAAAGCTAAGGGTAAGGTTTACTACCGTCACTCAGAGTTCCCAGGTGGTCTTAAAACTATCACTTTTGAAAAGCTAATTGCTAAGAAACCAGAAATGGTTCTAGAACTAGCAGTTAAAGGTATGCTTCCACGTGGTCCTCTAGGCCGCGCGATGTACCGTAAGCTTAAAGTGTACGCTGGTACTGAGCACAACCATGTTGCTCAACAGCCACAAGTACTAGACATCTAAGGGGATTATGAAAATGGCAGAGAATCAATACTACGGCACTGGTCGTCGCAAAAGCTCAGCAGCTCGTGTTTTCATCAAACCAGGCTCTGGTGAGATCGTAATCAACAAGCGTAGCCTTGATGTTTACTTCGGTCGTCCAACTTCTCGTATGGTTGTTAAGCAACCTCTTGAGCTAGTTGAACTAACTGAGAAACTTGACCTTTACATCACTGTTTCTGGTGGTGGTATTTCTGGTCAAGCTGGCGCAATCCGCCACGGTATCACTCGCGCTCTTATGGAGTACGATGAAACTCTACGCCCTGCTCTACGTGCAGCTGGCTACGTTACTCGTGACGCTCGTTGCGTTGAACGTAAGAAAGTTGGTCTACGTAAAGCACGTCGTAAACCTCAATTCTCTAAGCGTTAATTTTTCTTTACGAAAAAGTACACGCCCCCAGTTTTACGACTGGAATTGTGGTTCAAAGCTCGGCTATATGCCGGGCTTTTTGTTTTTATACCCCCTCTAAACGCTTTCCCTTCCTCGTTTTATTTCCAAATTCTTATATTTTGAAAGCTTTTGTAACCCAATGTGCGCTTTGCCTCATGATTGTTACAAAAAGGTAGCTTTATCTTGTCAAAAAGTAGGGTTTTATTTATCATTTGCCGTCAATAAATAGAACTAAATACATATTTTGTTAGCCATGCTCTTTAATCGGAATTATTTCAATCCACAAGGAGCAAATGGGAGAATGTTTGGATGAGCAACGCGCCTTTAAATAACGGTCGCAGGCGTTTCTTAACCGCAACAACAGCCGTTGTTGGTGGTTTAGGAGCAGCTGCTGTAGCCGTGCCTTTTATTAAATCATGGAATCCGAGTGCCAAGGCGAAAGCTGCGGGCGCGCCGGTGGAAGTGGAAGTCAGTAAGTTAGAGCCGGGACAAATGGTTCGTGTCGAGTGGCAAGGTAAACCTGTATGGGTTGTACGCCGTGCTGAGTCGGTACTAGAAAACCTAAAATCGATCGGTGGTCAACTTCGTGACCCTCAATCTGAAGCTGAACAACAACCAGAATACGCACAGAACGAGTTCCGTTCAATTAAGCCGGAATTCTTCGTTGCTGTTGGTTTCTGTACGCACTTAGGTTGTTCTCCAACTTACCTGCCGGATTCTTTTGCAGAACAAGTTCAGGGTGTTAAGTCTGGTTTCTTCTGTCCTTGTCATGGTTCAAAGTTTGATATGGCAGGTCGAGTATTCCAAGGCGTACCAGCTCCATTGAATCTTGTTGTACCAAAGCATATGTATTTGAGTGACACTAAGATCATGATCGGTGTGGACGAGGGAGACGCGTAATGCAAGGATTGCTTGATTGGGTAGAGAAACGTCTACCCGCGATGAATGCGTATAAAAAGCATTTATCTGAATACCCAATGCCTAAGAACTTTAACTTTTGGTACCTTTTCGGTTCTTTGGCAATGTTGGTATTGGTTAACCAAATCCTTACGGGTATTTGGCTAACAATGAACTACGTACCGTCAGGTGAGGGTGCATTTGCTTCTGTTGAATACATCATGCGTGATGTGGAATACGGTTGGCTACTACGTTACATGCACTCAACAGGTGCTTCGGCATTCTTCGTTGTTATCTACCTGCACATGTTCCGTGGCCTAATCTATGGTTCTTACCAAAAGCCTCGTGAGCTACTTTGGATCTTCGGTATGTTGATCTTCTTAGTGCTTATGGCTGAGGCTTTCATGGGTTACCTACTACCATGGGGTCAAATGTCTTACTGGGGTGCTCAGGTAATCATTTCTCTGTTTGGTGCGATCCCTGTTATCGGTGATGACCTAACGCTTTGGATCCGTGGTGACTACATCATCTCTGGTGCAACGCTGAACCGTTTCTTCGCACTGCACGTTATCGCTCTACCAATTGTACTTCTGCTGCTTATCGTACTTCACGTACTAGCACTGCACGAAGTGGGTTCGAACAACCCAGACGGTATTGAGACGAAACTTCCTAAAGGCACAATGGGCGACGACTACAAAACGCAGTTCCCATTCCACAAGGATTACACTAAGAAATACGACATCATTGACTCTATTCCTTTCCACCCATACGGGACCGTGAAAGATATGGTTGGTGTGGCCGGTTTCCTATTCTTCTTCTGTTATGTGCTGTTCTTTAACCCAGAGATGGGTGGATTCTTCCTTGAGCCGCCAAACTTTGAAGCTGCTAACCCACTGAAAACACCAGAGCACATCGCTCCGGTATGGTACTTCACGCCGTTTTACGCAATTCTGCGTGCTGTTCCTGATAAGTTGCTAGGTGTTGTAGCAATGGGCGCATCTATTGTTGTGCTATTCCTACTACCATGGTTCGACCGTTGTAAAGTGCGTTCTTACCGTTACCGTAGCAAACTGCATTTGATTAACATCATCCAATTCACAATAAGCTTTATTGCGCTTGGTGTACTTGGTGCGCTTCCAGCAACGCCAACATACACGCTACTGGCTCAAATCTTTAGCTTAGGTTACTTCATGTTCTTCGTTCTACTGTGGTTCTACAGTAAAAATGAAGCGACGAAACCATTACCAGAAAGGGTGACATTCAAATGAAAAAGTGGATTGTAATTTTATTTGCTATGTTGCCGTCACTGGTGATGGCAGCGGGTGCAAACGTACCATTAGACAAAGCGAACAATGATTTAACAGACAAAGCTTCATTGCAAAATGGCGCTAAGATGTTCATGAACTACTGTTTCGCTTGTCACTCAACGCAGTACCAGCGCTATGAACGTGTTGCGAATGATTTAGAGATCCCCGTTGATCTTATGAAGGAAAATCTGATTTTCGACTCTGAAGCGAAAATCGGTGACTTGATGGTTAATGCTATGCCTTCTGATCAAGCGGCAAGTTGGTTTGGTGCTCCGCCACCAGACCTAACATTGGTTGCTCGTGTTCGTGGCGCAGACTGGCTGTACACTTACCTTCGTACTTTCTATGAAGATCCGTCTCGTCCATTTGGCGTGAACAACATTGTTTTCCCAAGCGTTGGTATGCCGCACGTTCTTGAAGAACTGCAAGGTATCCCAACACCAATCTACGATACTCATATGGTAGATGGCGAGGAAGTGACGGTTGTTGTTGGCACTGAGACTGACGGCTCTGGCGAATTAAGTGCTGGTGAATACGACGAAGCAGTTCGTGACCTTGTTAACTTTTTGGTTTACTCGGGCGACCCAGTTCAACTTGAGCGTCACGCTATGGGTTGGTGGGTAATGGCCTTCTTAGTAATCTTCACTATCATCGTGATTTTGCTGAAGAAAGAGTATTGGCGTGATGTGCACTAATTGTGCTATAATATCGTGCTAATTCCCAAATTATGTTAATGTTCAATGGAGGCTTTAGGCCTCCATTGTTTTTATTTAAAGTGTACTGGAGGGCTCCATGGCTGTAGCTGCCAATAAACGTTCTGTAATGACTCTTTTCTCAAGTGCTTCTGATATGTATAGCCATCAGGTGCGCATCGTTCTTGCTGAAAAAGGCGTAAGTGTTGAAGTTGAGTTGGTTGATGAAAAAAATCTACCAGCAGAGCTTGTTGAACTGAACCCGTACAAATCAGTACCTACTCTTGTTGATCGTGAGCTTGCTCTATATGACTCGAAGATCATCATGGAATACCTAGATGAGCGTTTCCCTCACCCACCGTTGATGCCTGTATACCCGGTTGCTCGTGGTAACAGCCGTCTAATGATGTACCGCATTGAGCGTAACTGGTATTCAGTTGCAGAGAAGATCGTTAAAGGCAACGCTGAAGAATCTGAAGCAGCTCGCGTTAAACTGCGCAACGACCTACTGACTCTTGCTCCTATCTTCGCTGAGTATGAATACTTCATGAGCGAAGAGTTTAGCCTAATTGATTGTTACCTAGCTCCGCTATTATGGCGTTTACCTGAGCTTGGTATCGAACTAATTGGTCCTGGTTCTAAAGAGCTTAAGATTTACATGAACCGCGTATTCGAACGTGATTCATTCCTAGCTTCTCTAACTGAAGCTGAGCGTGAGATGCGACTCGTTCGCTAAGCGTTTATGGATATTTCTAATATGACTCCACGCCGACCATACATGCTTCGTGCATTTTATGAGTGGCTGGTTGATAACGAACTAACTCCACACCTTGTTGTTGAAGCAACATTACCGGGTGTGCGAGTTCCAGAAGAGTTTGTTCAAGATGGTCAGATCATTCTGAACATCGCGCCTCGTGCGGTTGGACAACTTGAACTGGGTAACGAAGCTGTGACGTTTAGTGCTCGCTTTAGTGGTCGTCCACACTCTGTGATCGTTCCGCTTTACGCAGTACAAGCGATTTATGCTCGTGAAAATGGTGCTGGTACCATGTTTGAACCTGAAGAGGCTTACATGGAAGCGTTTGAAGAAGGGATTGAAGAAAGTCCTTTTGAAGAACCAGAAAAAGGCCCATCTTTGAGCGTAGCAACGGCAGACGTAGATGCTGAAGAGCCAGACTCAGATCCTGAGCCACCTCGTCCAGCGAAAGGTCGCCCAAGCCTTCGTGTTATCAAATAACGTTAGTTATACCAATCACAGTAAGTAAGTGATCAGAAATAGCGCAGGAAAAAAGCTTGAGAGCAAGGCGGAATTTTTTGATAAGTAGTTATTCTACAATCAAAAATTCTAACGCAGTTATCGAAATTTTTAACAAGCTGGAATGATAGATTATTTACTACGATTGGTATTAGATAACGAACAAAATAAAAAAGCAGCGACTCGTCGCTGCTTTTTCTTTTCTGCTATATCGCATTTAGTTGACTGGCTTACGGCTAGTTAACAGCCGTCTCTTCTTCACCGTATTCAAACGCTCGAATAACCTGTTTTACGCCAGATATGTTACGCGCAACTTCTGTCGCGATATCGGCATGCTCTCTAGTCACGAGTCCAAGTAGGAATACTTCTGAATCCTCAGTAATCACTTTTACTTTGATGCCGTTAAGCTCAGCATTCGCAAGCAGAGCTGATTTCACCTTAGTGGTAATCCAGCTGTCTTTACTGATAGCACTTACAGACAAAGGTTCTTTCACTCGAACTTGATTGTGGATGCTCTCAACGCCAGCCACTTCTTTGGCTTGGTTTTCAAAAGCGCGACGTTCTGAATCTGTGGTTGCTTGCCCCATCAACACCACTGAACCTCGGTATGAGCTTGCGGTGACACGTACATTGCCACGGAATGGTTGTTTATTGGTAATCGCTGCAACTTCAAATTCGATGTTGTTGTCGTTCCAAATCTCTTTGGTTGTTCGCGTATCTGTGACTAGGTTTGCAGTAGTTGCAGCACCAGCAATGAAAATGCCAGCACAACCAGACAGAGACAGTGTAAGTAGCGAAACATTAATCAGCTTAAACAGCCTCATAGAGGTTAATGATTTCATTGTGATGCTCCGTATATCACTCTTCGTGGGCAGGGAAGAGTACTTGATCGATTAGGTCACATAGGCAGTGCAGTGTCACCATGTGTACTTCATGAATACGCGCTGTACGGTGTGAAGGGATACGAATCTCTACATCGTGTTCACCAAGCAAACCTGCCATCTCACCACCATCTTTACCGGTAAAGGCGATAATTGTCATGTCGCGAGTTACCGCCGCTTCCATTGCCTTGATGATGTTCTTGCTGTTACCACTAGTCGAGATAGCCAACAGAATATCGCCAGTTTGACCAAACGCACGTACCTGCTTAGAGAAGATCTCTTCATAGTGGTAGTCGTTAGCCACAGCCGTTAGCGTGGTGTTATCTGCTGTGAGTGCCATCGCTGGAAGGCTAGGGCGCTCTGTTTCAAATCGGTTGAGTAGGCACGATACAAATTGCTGAGCATTCGACGCCGAACCACCATTACCACAACAAAGAATTTTGTTTCCGTTAAGCAAGGTCGCAACCATTGCTTGAGCGGCATGCGTGATTGCGTCAGGCAGAGCTTCTGCAGCCGCAATTTGGATTTGAATACTTTCTGTGAAACTTTCTTTAATGCTGTCTAGCATGTTTATCCTTGGGTAATCGCGTTTTGAATCCAGTCGATAGTGTCATTCGGCCCTTCAATGGCAACAATATCAAACCTGAAATCTGTAGAGTGCACCGACAAGCCTTGCTGCATAAGCCAAACATTGGCTGTTTTGAGCAGTTTCTGTGACTTCTTGGCAGTCACCATTTCAGCGGCATGTCCGTAGCGGGTTTGCTTGCGGTATTTTACCTCAGCAAACACAACCGTATTGTTATGGCGCATTATAAGATCAATCTCGCCACATTTTGCTATGAAGTTTTCTTCTATTAACGATAAACCGTGGTTAATCAGATAAGATTTTGCCACGGCCTCGTATTTATCACCCACTTGTTTGTGGGTGATGGTTGGTTTGGATAGGAACTTTCGGCTAAAAAGCCCCATGCTCTGCCCAGCTGATTTCACGTTGAACCACACAGTTGTTATCGATGGTTAGCACACCCGTTTCACCTGGAATGCTGTAACCTTGCACGGCTTTCATCTGTGGCAGTGCATCCATTAGATAGTATGCATCCATTCCTAGTGCTTGCAGACGCTTTTGGCCGTTTGAGTGCGCAGGCCATAGGTCGTTGAGCTCTTTATTAAGCTCGTTTTTATTCTCAACTAATAGTGGGATATCGCTGTAGAACACACCGGTTAGGTCTTCATACTGCTTATCACCGCTGTTGCTGCGTGAGTTTGAGAACAGAGCGGGCTGGCTAGCATCAGGGTTAATTGCAACTTCAATGAAGGGTTTGATTAGCGTTAGCTCTGAGTTCTTAGCCACAATGTAGACAGAATCGATATCACGACGGCTGCGTGGCTCGGTTTCTAGGTCTAGGTTCAGTAACCCGTCCATTTGAGCGATACGCTGTTGGCTCTCTTGCAGGCCGAATACCTGATTCACATTACGTTGCAGTTGGCGTTTGTCAGAGAATAAGCTGATAGCCACATCGTTGCTGCTGTATTTTTTCCACTCTTCTTTAAACGCTTGCTCAACACGCTCACCTAAACGTCCTCTTGGCGCAAGGATAAGCGGATACTTGTAGCCTTGAGCAAATAGGTGTTTCGCTGCCTGAGCAACTTCTTGTTCAGGCGATAGAGCGAGATAGCAAATATTGGTATCAGGTTCTAGTTGCGTTGGAATGTTCAGA
This sequence comes from Vibrio sp. 10N.222.49.C12, assembly GCF_041475025.1. NCBI lineage: Bacteria > Pseudomonadati > Pseudomonadota > Gammaproteobacteria > Vibrionales > Vibrionaceae > Vibrio > Vibrio sp. 10N.222.49.C12. The sequence goes on from NZ_JBFRVF010000003.1 coordinate 150,871, forward strand.
GCTAAAGCTGGAATCGAATTCTCGTGGTTTTTCTGCGCTTGCTGAAGCTTAGTAATGTTGCTCTTGATCAGCGGACCCACAATGAAATCAACGTTGTTCTCTTCCAGTGTCGCTTTAATCTCAGCAGCACTTTGCACGTTGGTATCCATTACTGTCAGCGTTGCATCTTCTTCGCGTTCTTTGTCGTTCATCATCGCAAAGATGAAACCGTCACGCACAAGTTGTGCCTGCTTGCCGTACTTACCGGTTAGAGGCAGTAATAGTGCAGTGCTGGTTGGCTTGCTGATCTCTAGCGCCAAGATGTCAGTGATCGCCTGAGGTGTATATGTTGCTGCTGGGTGCAGAGAATTCTCTGCTAGCCAATCAGACAGGGTTTCCTGCAGGTTTGGAAGGTTTGAATTCAGCGTCTTCATGTAAATCGCCAGCTGTAACCAACCTGCAAGAACGTCTTCTGTAGGCGACGTCTTAAGCTCTAGAATCTCATATTGAGAGTAGCTATTTAGGTTTTGCCAAATACGGTCGGCAGTTTGCTGTTGAAGCTCGTCGTCAGCCTCTAGGTACTCTGAATAGAGCACTAACTCACGGCTTGCCTCGAAATACTCACTCTTCATCTCTGAGATGTTCGCGCGTAGCTCGTGATAATCTTTCCACTGCTCGTTCGGAAGCTTCCACCAAGGCTGGAAGTTTAGTTGGCTATAAGCTTGATCTGGCTGTGAGTTATTCACCAGCAGCTGAGCGCGCGCTAATTGCCATTCCGCTTGTTGCGTTTCGCTCAGCTCTTGTTTTGCTAAGCGTTTAATCAGCAGAGTTGCTTGATCGGTTTTTCCAACTTGCACAGAAGCCTTAAGCGCCATGATTAACCAGTCGTTTTGTAGACTTCCTTTGCTACTATCCGCCTGCATCATGTAACTTTCAGTTGATTGCGCTGGATCTAGTGTAATATCAACGCTCGTTGGTGCTTGAGGACCTGAAGAACAAGCCGCCAATGTAATTGCTAATGCAATTGGAGTTAGTAAGCGTGGTACACTGAGTCTCTTATGGTTCATCGTTGCCATGAGTTCTTTAAATTCCGTATAAATTTGTATCTATATTAATCGTTGAAGTGATGGTAAACAAATGACAGATAACAAAACCTTGCTCACAGAGAGCCCAACTCTCTACATTGTGCCAACCCCAATCGGAAATTTGGGAGATATCACTCAAAGAGCAATTGAAATTTTATCAAGTGTCGATGTTATTGCAGCCGAAGACACACGCCACACGGGTAAGCTGCTTGCTCACTTCAATATATCAACCAGAACGTTCGCTTTACATGATCATAATGAACAAACTAAAGCGCAAGTTCTAGTCGAAAGGTTATTAGAAGGTCAGTCTATCGCATTAGTCTCTGATGCGGGTACACCTTTAATCAGTGACCCAGGTTACCATCTTGTCTCACAATGTCGTCAAGCGGGTGTGAGAGTTGTGCCACTTCCTGGTGCTTGTGCAGTGATTACGGCATTGAGTGCGTCTGGTTTACCGTCTGATCGTTTCAGCTTTGAAGGCTTTTTGCCGCCAAAGAGCAAAGGTCGTAAAGATAAGTTCTTAGAGATCGCAAAGGCAGAGCGCACCTGTATCTTCTATGAATCACCACACCGTATTTCAGACTCTTTGCAAGACATGCTTGAGATTCTTGGCCCTGACCGTGAGGTTGTATTGGCGCGTGAGCTAACTAAAACCTTCGAAACCATCCAAGGGCTGCCACTGGGTGAACTTATTGAGTGGATTGAAGAAGACGCGAACCGTAAACGCGGTGAGATGGTGTTACTGATTCACGGCCACCGTGAAGAAGCGAGCACAGAATTGCCAGACGAAGCGACTCGCACACTAGGCATTCTAACCAAAGAGCTGCCTCTTAAAAAAGCGGCGGCAATGACGGCAGAAATCTACAATCTGAAAAAGAACGCTTTATACAAATGGGGCCTAGAGCATCTAGACAACTAGAAACCTCTTTATAGAGTAGCTAACCTGTATTGAAAAGCTTGTGAGGGATGATGGTATTGCCGTCATTCCTCTTTTTTTGTTTGAATTGTGTGAAATTCACGCAGTTGCTTAGAGGTTTGCACCATATTTGTGATCTCGCTAGACACTGCACCCTAATCTCTATACAATCCGCCCTCGGAGTTGAACGGGTAATCGCTGCTTTGCTGATGTCCTTCGGGAGACTGACGTTGAGGTCCTTCGGGAAACTGACGTTGAAGTCCTTCGGGAGACTGGCAGAGGGGAGGAACGTCCGGGCTCCATAGAGCAGGGTGCCAGATAACGTCTGGGGGGCGCGAGCCCACGACAAGTGCAGCAGAGAGAAGACCGCCGATGGCCTCATTTCTTCGGAAGGGGCACAGGTAAGGCTGAAAGGGTGCGGTAAGAGCGCACCGTGCGACTGGCAACAGTTCGTAGCAAGGTAAACTCCACCCGGAGCAAGATCAAATAGGCCCTCACATTGCGTTGCTCGCGTATGGGGGCGGGTAGATTGCTTGAGCCTGTGAGCGATTGCAGGCCTAGACGAATGGTTACCGCCGCGCAAGCGGAACAGAACCCGGCGTATGTGTCAACTCCACCTATATAAAGAACCCATCATTACTTAACGGTAGTGATGGGTTTTTTGCTTTATATTGACGTAAATTATTTAGATTTCCTTAGAATCCTTCATCCTGATATGAGCTTGGGTCAAAAATTCCCAAAGCCTATACACAATATGGTGGAGATACGGCGTGAAATCAGTACACTAAAACGTTAATAGAACAAATTATTGCCGAACTAATGGCTCAATCCACTCACTGAGAAGACTATGACAGAAGCATTCAAACATATTTCAGTATTGCTTAACGAATCTATTGACGGACTTGCGATCAAACCTGACGGTACCTACATCGATGGTACTTTTGGCCGTGGTGGTCACAGCCGTACAATCCTGTCTAAACTGGGCGAGAATGGACGACTCTTTAGTATTGACCGCGATCCACAAGCGATTGCAGAAGCGCAAAAGATTGATGACCCTCGTTTTACGATTATTCACGGCCCGTTCTCAGGTATGGCTGAATATGCGGAGCGTTATGACTTAGTCGGTCAAGTGGATGGTGTGTTACTGGATCTAGGTGTTTCTTCACCACAGCTAGATGACGCTGAGCGTGGCTTTAGCTTCATGAAAGACGGTCCGCTTGATATGCGTATGGACCCAACAACCGGTATTCCTGTCTCTCAGTGGTTAGTTGAAGCCGATCTTGATGACATCACATGGGTTATCCGTGAGTTCGGTGAAGACAAACACGCTCGTCGTATCGCGAAAGGCATCATCGCTTATCAAGAGAATGAAGAGAACGAACCTCTAACGCGCACTGGTCAGTTGGCTAAGCTTATCTCGGATGTAGCTCCAAAAAGCTTCAAAGAGAAAAAGCACCCAGCAACACGTGCTTTCCAAGCCTTCCGTATCTACATCAACAGTGAACTTGAAGAGATCGATACAGCCCTGAAAGGCGCAGCAAGCATTCTTGCTCCTGAAGGCCGTTTGTCTGTTATTAGCTTTCATTCTCTTGAAGACCGCATGGTGAAGCGCTTTATCCGTAAAGAGAGCCAAGGTCCGCAAGTACCACATGGCCTGCCACTAACAGAAGAGCAGATCAAAGCGCTAGGCAGTGCTGATCTTAAGCCTGTTGGTAAAGCGATCAAGCCTTCTAAAGATGAAGTGGATGAGAATACTCGTTCGCGTAGCTCAGTATTACGAATCGCAGAAAAGCTATAGTCAATGAAGACCTCCAAACCTAACTTAGCCAAGATAATATTTTTTGATTTGATCTCCGTGGGTAAAGTCCCATTGGTGCTGCTTATCTGTATCTTCGCGAGCGCGATGGGGGTCGTTCTCACGACACACATGTCACGTCAGGCAATCACGCAAAAAGACATGGCATTGAGTGAGCGTGAACAGCTTGATAATGAATGGCGAAATTTAATGCTTGAAGAGACGGCTCTGGCTGAACATAGCCGCGTTCAAGCATCGGCAAAACGAGAGCTAGATATGAAACGTCCAGACTCCGACAAAGAAGTTGTGATCACACTGAAATGACCGGAAAAAAGGAAAAAGCCCCCGCGAAAGCCGTTAAGAAACCAACGAAAGAGCGAGTGAAGAGCGAAAAGGACTCGGATCCAATTCTGATTAAATGGCGTTTCAACGTCGTTATTGCTTTTGTGTTGGTTGCCTTTTCTGTACTAGTAGGTCGTGTGGCTTACATCCAAGTCATTGAACCAGATAACTTAATTCGTCAGGGCGACCTTCGTTCTGTACGTGTTAAGGCTATTCCTTCTGCCCGCGGTATTATTTCAGACCGCAATGGCGAACCACTTGCCGTCAGTGTGCCTGTTGAGGCGGTATGGGCTGACCCGAAAACCATCTTCGATAAAAATGGCATGGCCCAAATTGATCGTTGGTATGCGCTAGCTGATGTACTTGGCTTAGATCGACAATCGATGATCAACAAGATCTCCAGCGACAAATCTCGTCGTTTTATCTACCTACAAAGACAAGTTAGCCCAGCAATGGCGAAATACATCCGCGACTTAAAGCTGGTGGGTATTGGTCTTAAAGCAGAATCACGTCGTTATTACCCAGCCGGTGAAGTCAGCGCGCATCTTATTGGTGTGACCGGAATTGATGGACACGGCCTAGAAGGTGTCGAGCGCAGCTACGATAAGTGGCTCACGGGTGAAGCAGGTAAACGTACAATCCGTAAAGACCGTTACGGGCGAGTAGTTGAAAACATTGCACTAGAAGAGCGTGAAGAAGGTAAACCACTCGAATTGACCATCGATCAGCGCTTACAAGCCATCGCTTATCGAGCGATTAAACAGGCGGTAGCCGATCACAAGGCGACGTCTGGATCTGCCATCTTATTAGACGTAAAAACGGGTGCGGTTTTGGCCATGGTTAACGCACCGTCTTACAACCCAAACAATCGTGCTGATTTACAAAGCTTTAAGATGCGTAACCGCGTGATCACCGATGCTTTTGAGCCAGGTTCGACGGTTAAGCCGTTTGTTGTTCTTGCCGCTCTCGAAAATGGTACCGCGGATGCTGATACTGTAATTGATACGGGTAACGGCATCATGCAAATCGGTGGTAGCCGTGTACGTGATACTTCCAAAGTTGGTAAGGCAGACTTGGCGTTAATCCTTAAGAAGTCGAGTAACATCGGTGTGGCGAAGTTAGCACTGGATATGCCACTTGAAGCGCTACTGGGCATGTACAGTTCTGTTGGTCTTGGCGAGATGTCTGGGCTGAATCTAGTCGGTGAGACCGCGGGTATTTTCCCGAACCGTCGACGCTGGTCTAAGTTTGAAATCGCTACCTTATCCTTTGGTTATGGTCTAGCGATTACTCCGCTGCAATTGGCTCATGCCTATGCGACGTTAGCGAATCACGGTGTTTACGAACCTATCCATATCGTTAAAAGCAACGACCAAAATTTCTCAAAACAGATCATCAAGCGCGAAAATGCTGAGTTGGTTTTGAACATGCTAGAAGGCGTAACCCAAAAGGGCGGTACAGCGACAAGAGCTGCCGTGCCGGGTTACCGAGTAGCAGCAAAAACAGGTACATCTAGAAAAGCGATTTCCGGTGGTTATGGAGACGAGTACTTCGCCTATACCGCAGGTGTTGCTCCAGTGAGTGACCCAAGAGTCTCTTTGGTTGTGATGATCAATGAACCTCAAGGTGACCTCTACTATGGTGGCTCGGTCGCAGCCCCTGTTTTTTCTGAAATCATGAAGGGCGCACTGCAAATTCTGAATGTCCCTGCTGATGAAAACAAGTTTCAAGAATAGAGCCAATCAGGATTCAATATGAGTAATAGCCTCACGCTGTCATCTTTACTTTCTCCTTGGGGTGACTTTAGTTCACCTGAGCTGGATGCGATTGCCGTTGAACAGTTGGAGTTGGATAGTCGTGCCATCAAAGACGGCGATATTTTTGTTGCTGTAGTTGGGCATGCTGTTGATGGCCGTCGTTTCATTGACAAAGCGGTCTCACAGGGAGCCAATGCCGTTATCGCACAAGCTGATGCTGAAAAGGCCCATGGTCTGATTGAGTGGTTGGATGCTGTTCCGGTTGTTTACATTAAAGACCTTAACTTGGTGTTATCTGAGTTGGCCGGTCGTGTTTACTCGTCTCAGGCGACTAAGCTGATTGGTGTTACCGGCACCAATGGCAAAACCACTATCACCCAATTGATTGCTCAGTGGCTAGATTTAGTCGGCCAACGCTCTGCGGTAATGGGCACCACGGGTAACGGTTTTCTAGACAACCTTAAAACGGCGGCGAATACGACCGGTAGTGCGATTGAAATACAACGTACGCTGAGTGAGTTGGCTGAAGAAAACGCTGTTTATACCGCGATGGAAATCTCGTCTCATGGTTTGGTTCAAGGCCGAGTTAAGGCATTGGATTTTGAGGCTGGTGTATTTACTAACTTGAGCCGTGACCACTTGGATTACCACGGCACGATGCAAGAGTACGCTCTGGCTAAGAAGAGCTTGTTTACTCAGCATAAGTGTAAGCACGCTGTGATTAATGTTGATGATGAAGTCGGTAAAGCTTGGATGGCTGATCTGTCCAATGCAGTAGCTGTGTCATTGCTTCCGTTATCGGGCTACCAGCAGTCAGTATGGGCATCGGATGTTGCTTATGCAGAGACGGGTATCAAACTCGCTTTTGATGGTAGCTGGGGGCAGGGACAACTGTCTGTTCCTTTAATTGGCCAGTTCAACGCATCAAATGTATTGGTTGCTTTCGCGACCCTACTTGTACTAGGCATCGACAAGCAAACCTTGATCGACACAGCACCTCAATTGCAACCTGTTATTGGTCGCATGGAATTGTTCCAAGTACCAAACAAAGCAAAAGTGGTTGTCGACTACGCGCATACACCTGACGCATTAGAGAAAGCATTGGCAGCACTACGTGTACATTGCTCTGGAAAGCTATGGGTAATCTTTGGCTGCGGTGGTGATCGAGATACAGGCAAGCGCCCTATGATGGCGGTTACCGCAGAGCAGTTCGCCGATAACATTATTATTTCAGATGACAACCCTCGCAGTGAAGACCCGGCATTGATTGTTAAAGACATGCTGGCAGGTTTAAGTGAGCCTGAAGTCGCCTTTGTTGAACACGATCGCTTTCAGGCGGTTAAGTTTGCTCTAGAGCAGGCGGGTAATAACGACATTATTCTTCTGGCTGGTAAAGGCCATGAGGATTACCAAGTATTAAAAGACAAAACGATCCACTATTCGGATCGAGAGTCAGCACTACAACTTTTAGGTATTTCATAATGATTGATGTATCACTCGAGCAGATCTGCTCCGTGCTCAGTGGTCAGCTGATAGAGGCTGGCAAATCGAGCAATAGTTTGATCAATGCGGTTTCTACCGATACTCGCACCGTTGAAGAAGGTGCACTGTTTGTTGCTCTCGTAGGTGAACGTTTTGATGCGCATGATTTTTGTGGTCAGGCTGTTGAGGCCAATGCGAGTGCGTTATTAGTTCAACGAAAACTTGACCTAAATATTACTCAAGTTGTTGTTGAAGACACTAAACTTGCTTTAGGTCAGCTAAGTGCTTGGATCCACAAACAATGTAACGTGCCAACCATGGCGATAACAGGAAGCTGTGGCAAAACGACCGTCAAAGAGATGGTCGCGAGTATTCTACAACAACGTGGCAAAGTGCTGTTTACAGCGGGTAACTTCAATAATGATATTGGAGTACCACTAACCTTGCTGCGCAGTGAACCCAATGACGACTATGCCGTGATAGAACTGGGCGCGAACCACATTGGTGAAATTGCCTATACCACGCAGCTTGTGAAACCACAGGTGGCCTTAGTGAATAACGTTGCTGCCGCGCATCTAGAGGGCTTTGGCTCAATTGATGGTGTTAAACAAGCGAAAGGCGAAATTTTTCAGGGGCTTGCTGCTGGTGATACTGCTATTGTTAACCTAGAGAGCAATGGTGGTGACTTCTGGAAAGATGTGCTTGCAGACAAAAACGTACTGACCTTTTCTGAAAGTGATGACACGGCGGATTACTTTTCGACGAATATTCGCATCAACGAGCAGGGTGAAGCTTGCTTTGATATGCAGACCCCGCAAGGCGCTATCGATGTCGAACTTGGCATTATTGGTCAGCACAATGTAGCCAACGCATTAGCCGCAGCAGCACTGAGCATTCAATTCGGTGCCACGCTTGCAGAAATTAAAAGCGGTTTAGCGAATCTTATCTCAGTTAAAGGCCGAGTTGAGGTTCAACAATTAAGTCAGAATATCAAGCTGATAGATGACAGTTACAACGCCAGTGTACCGGCAATGAAGGCTGCAGCTAAATTGTTGTCGAGCTTCAAAGGTCAGCGTTGGTTGATTTTAGGCAATATGGCTGAGTTAGGCGATGAAAGCCTTGCACTTCACCGTCAAGTCGGTGAATATGCTGCCCCATTCGCTTTTGAGCATGTACTCACTTACGGTGATGATACCAAGGTGATTAGTGAAGTGTGTAACGGCACTCACTTTGCAACGCATGAAGCGATGATCGCGCACATAGAGCAGCACTTGAGCTTGCCAGAAAACGCGCCACATACCTTGTTGGTAAAAGGCGCCAATAGTGCAGGAATGAGTAAAATAGCCGCTGCTTTAAAGGAGAACTTTTCATGATAATTTGGCTTGCAGAGCTACTACAGCCACACTTTTCTTTTTTCCGTTTGTTCGAATACTTATCGTTTCGTGCAATCGCGAGCATTTTGACGGCTTTATGTCTGTCGCTGTGGATGGGACCTCGTTTAATTGAGCGTCTGCAAATGCTGCAAATTGGCCAAGTTGTTCGTAATGACGGCCCAGAATCTCACTTCAGTAAGCGTGGTACACCAACCATGGGTGGTGTGATGATCCTTGCTGCGATCATCATTACGGTCTTACTTTGGGCTGACTTATCAAACCCTTACGTTTGGGCCGTACTTGTCGTGCTAGGCGGTTACGGTGCAGTTGGTTTTGTTGATGATTATCGTAAAGTCGTTCGTAAGAACACTGATGGCTTGATTGCGCGTTGGAAGTACTTCTGGCAATCGGCTATTGCATTGGTTGTGGCGTTTGCTCTGTATGCTCATGGGCAAGACACTGCTGCGACACAATTAGTGGTGCCTTTCTTTAAAGATGTGATGCCACAACTTGGTTTACTGTACATTGTTCTAACTTACTTTGTTATTGTGGGTACCAGTAACGCGGTAAACCTAACTGATGGCCTAGATGGCTTGGCGATTATGCCAACGGTTATGGTTGCTGCGGGTTTTGCTGTTATCGCTTGGGCGACAGGTAACGTTAACTTTGCAGCATACCTACACATTCCATACATCCCATACACCTCTGAACTGGTGGTGGTATGTACTGCTATCGTTGGTGCAGGCCTTGGCTTCCTATGGTTTAACACTTACCCAGCACAAGTATTCATGGGCGATGTTGGCTCTCTAGCACTGGGTGGTGCGTTAGGTGTGATTGCGGTACTCGTTCGTCAAGAGTTGGTACTAGTGATCATGGGTGGTGTGTTTGTAATGGAGACTCTGTCAGTGATTCTGCAGGTGGGCTCTTACAAATTGCGTGGTCAGCGTATTTTCCGCATGGCACCGATTCACCACCACTATGAACTTAAAGGTTGGCCAGAGCCGCGTGTTATCGTGCGTTTTTGGATAATCTCAATGGTATTAGTACTGGTTGGCCTAGCGACACTGAAAGTTCGTTAATCCTGTATGAGCCTCTGAATAGGGGCTCTTTAAAACTATTAAGAGCATCTTGTTTAAATGGAACGTTGGCAAAATATTCAAAATGTAGTGGTTGTGGGGCTCGGTATTACCGGGCTCTCTGTCGTTAAACATCTCGTAAAATATCAGCCCCATACTTGCGTAAAGGTAATTGATACGCGAGAGCTACCACCAGGAAAGGAATCTTTGCCTGAGTCGGTTGAGCTGCATTCTGGAAGCTGGAATAGCCAATGGCTAGCTGAGGCTGATCTGGTGGTTGCTAACCCAGGCATTGCTTTAGCGACACCTGAAATTCAAGATGTGCTTCAAGCGGGTACGCCTGTCGTTGGCGACATCGAGCTGTTTGGTTGGGCTGTAGATAAGCCTGTTGTGGCGATTACTGGTTCAAACGGTAAGAGTACCGTGACTGATCTGACTGGTGTGCTTGCTAAGGCTGCTGGGCTTAATGTTGGCGTTGGCGGCAATATTGGCATTCCTGCCCTAGACCTTCTAGAACTTGATGCGGATTTATATGTCCTTGAACTTTCAAGTTTTCAGTTAGAAACTACATCGAATTTAAAACTTGCCGCTGCGGCATTCTTAAATCTGTCTGAAGATCATATGGATCGCTATCAAGGCATGGCTGATTACCGTGAGGCCAAGTTAAGAATCTTTAATAACGCGCAGTGTGCGACTGTTAATCGTGAAGACAAAGAGACTTACCCTGACCAGACAATGCCATTGTTGACTTTTGGCCTAGATAACCAAGAGTTTGGTGTATCAACGATTGATAGTACTGAGTGGTTGGTCGATCACGGTAAACCTGTCCTTGCTACCCAAGATTTAACATTGGTTGGACGTCACAATGTGGCGAATGCGTTAGTCTCACTTGCACTATTGAAGCAAGTTGGTATCGACTACAGCAAAAGTCTTGATGCTTTGAAGGCCTATAACGGTTTGACGCATCGTTGCCAAGTCGTGGCTGACAAGCGCGAAATCAAATGGGTTAATGACTCCAAAGCAACGAATGTAGCCAGCACATTGGCAGCCCTGACTGGGTTGGAGTATCAAGGTACGTTATATCTTTTGGTTGGCGGCGTTGGTAAAGGTGCTGACTTTAGTGAGCTTGAACCAGTATTGGCGCAACTTGAGCGTGTTCAGCTGTGTTGTTTCGGTGAAGATGCAGATCAATTCATGCCTCTGCACCCATCGGCACAAAAGTTCGATACCATGCAGCAGATAATCGAATCTATCTCGCCACAGCTGGTGGCTGGAGATATGGTGATGCTGTCTCCGGCGTGCGCAAGCTTCGATCAATTTAATAATTTCATGGCAAGAGGTGATGCGTTCACTGAGCTTGCTCATGAGTATGCTTAACGTGTTGAAGGACTAACATTCAGTGCAAAGAGTCAAAGAGATTAATCAATCCATCTGGCAGTGGCTAAACCGTGCTACTCCCGAGGCGCTTTACGATCGTCAATTGGTGTGGATTGCTCTTGGGCTAATGCTGACAGGTTTGGTGATGGTGACGTCTGCTTCGTTCCCCATCAGTGCTCGTTTAACCGATCAGCCGTTTCACTTTATGTTCCGTCATGCCATCTTCCTTGTATTGGCGTTAGGTGTCTCTAGCGTCATATTGCAAATCCCGATGCAACGCTGGTTTCAATACAGTATGTATCTACTGGGCTTGTCCTTCTTCTTGCTGATTGTGGTATTAGCCGTCGGTAAGTCGGTTAACGGCGCATCGCGTTGGATCCCATTAGGGCTATTTAACTTACAACCCGCTGAAGTCGCCAAGTTATCGCTGTTTATCTTTATGGCGGGCTACTTGGTTCGGAAGCAAGATGAAGTGAGAAAAACCTTCTTCGGTGGTTTTGGTAAACCGATCATGGTATTCGGCGCTTTTGCCGTGCTGCTGCTAGGCCAGCCCGATTTAGGTACAGTAGTTGTAATGCTGGTGACCCTGTTCGGCATGCTATTCATTGCTGGTGCCAAGCTTTCACAGTTTATCGCCTTGATGGTGGCAGGTATTGCCGCGGTCGTCGGTTTGATTGTTATAGAACCTTATCGTGTTCGACGTGTTACCTCATTCTGGGAACCTTGGAACGACCCGTTCGGCAGTGGTTACCAGTTAACTCAGTCATTGATGGCGTTTGGCCGTGGTGATTGGATGGGGCAAGGGCTTGGTAACTCGATTCAAAAACTCGAATACTTACCAGAAGCGCATACCGATTTTGTATTTGCTGTGTTGGCTGAAGAGCTTGGCTTTGTCGGTGTTACCTTAGTATTAATGTTGATCTTCAGCTTGGTGTTAAAAGCCATTCTGATAGGTAAAAAAGCCTTTGAACACGATCAAGTGTTCAGCGGCTATCTGGCTTTTGGTATTGGTATTTGGTTTGCGTTTCAGACGCTTGTTAACGTAGGTGCTGCATCTGGCATCGTTCCGACCAAAGGTCTAACCCTACCGCTAATCAGTTATGGTGGTTCGAGTTTAATTGTTATGTCTGTGGCGGTATCAATGCTGCTGCGCATTGACCACGAATGCCGAATGCAACAAAAAGAACAAGCTGATAGTCAAAACAAATTAGTAGAATAAGAATCTAACGTGATGAAACAAAACAAAAAACTTTTAGTGATGGCTGGTGGTACTGGCGGTCACGTTTTCCCAGGGTTAGCAGTAGCGAAAAAGCTTCAGCAACAAGGTTGGGAAATTCGCTGGTTAGGCACAGCAGACAGAATGGAAGCGGATTTAGTGCCAAAGCATGGCATTGAAATCGACTTCATCAAAGTGAAAGGCCTGCGTGGTCAAGGCATTAGCAAGTTAATTAAAGCGCCGTTCCAGATTATTAATGCCATACTTCAAGCAAGGCAACACATCAAAGCATGGCAGCCTGATGTGGTACTTGGTATGGGTGGCTACGTGAGTGGCCCGGGTGGTATCGCGGCATGGTTGTCTGGCATTCCAGTGGTTCTCCATGAACAAAATGCAGTGGCAGGTTTAACCAACCAATGGCTGTCTAAGATTGCTAAAAAGGTTTTCCAAGCTTTCCCTGGTGCTTTCCCTACCGCAGAAGTGGTGGGTAACCCAGTACGCGAAGATGTGGTTGCCTTAGCTGAACCCGAGCAACGCATGGCTGAGCGTGATGGTGACATCCGCATCTTGGTTATGGGCGGCAGTCAGGGCGCAAAAATCCTAAACGATACCTTGCCAGTAACGATGGCGCAGCTTGGTGAAGGCTTCACTGTGATGCACCAAGCGGGTAAGAACAATCAACAACAAGTTATTGAGCAATACAAATCACATTCTGTTGGTAATGTTCAAGTGACTGAATTTATTGATGATGTGGCGCAAGCTTATGAGTGGGCAGATCTATTAGTGTGTCGCTCAGGTGCATTAACCGTATCAGAAGTGTCTGCGGCAGGTGTCGGTTCTATCTTCGTTCCGTTTATGCACAAAGACAGACAACAAGCGTTGAATGCCGACCATTTAGTTGAATGTGGCGCAGCGTTAATGATTGAACAGCCTCAACTAACGGCTGATAAGCTAGCGAACACTATCGCGCAGCTTGATAGAAATGAATTAAAAATGATGGCAACAAAAGCTCGTCAAGCCGCCAAGCTTGATGCTGATGTGACCGTCGCTGAAGCGATTAAAGCTTTAGCAAAATAATGAGATTGAATTGATGACGATTGAACATACCCAAGACTTAGCGCAAATCCGTGCAATGGTGCCAGAGATGCGCCGTGTTAAATATATCCACTTCATTGGTATTGGTGGTGCCGGAATGAGCGGGATTGCTGAAGTCTTGCTAAATGAAGGCTACCAGATCACGGGTTCTGATATTGCTCAAAACCCAGTGACTGATCGTTTAGTTAGCAAGGGTGCAACCGTTTATATCGGTCACCAAGCGAGTAACGTTGCCGACGCAAGTGTGGTGGTTGTTTCAACCGCTATCAACGAAGAAAACCCAGAAATTATTGCAGCTCGTGAAGCGCGCACACCGATCGTTCGTCGTGCAGAAATGCTGGCTGAGCTGATGCGTTTTCGTCACGGTATTGCTGTGGCAGGTACGCACGGTAAAACAACCACGACTGCGCTAGTGACACAGATTTACTCGGAAGCTGGCCTAGATCCAACCTTCGTAAACGGTGGTTTGGTGAAAAGTGCAGGCACAAACGCACGTTTAGGTTCAAGCCGTATCCTTATCGCTGAAGCCGATGAAAGTGATGCGTCATTCTTACATCTGCAACCTATGGTTAGTATCGTAACTAACATTGAAGCGGATCATATGGATACCTACGGCGGCGATTTTGAAACGCTAAAGCAGACGTTTATTGATTTTTTACACAACCTACCATTCTACGGTCAGGCTGTGATGTGTGTTGATGATCCAGTAGTGCGTGAGCTTATTCCTCAGGTGAGCCGCCAAGTGATTACTTACGGTTTCTCTGAAGATGCGGATATTCGTATTGAAAACTACGTACAAGAAGGTCAACAAGGCAAGTTTACGGTTGTACGTGAAGGTAAAGCTAACTTAGATATCACGTTGAACATTCCAGGTCGCCACAACGCATTGAATGCATCGGCTGCGATTGCTGTTGCAACAGAAGATGACATCAGCGATGAAGCGATTCTCAAAGCGATGGCGGGAACGGAAGGCACGGGTCGCCGTTTCGATCACCTAGGTGAGTATGAAACAGGTAAAGGCGTTGCAATGCTGGTCGATGATTACGGTCATCACCCAACCGAAGTTGATGTGACGATTCAAGCTGCTCGTAGTGGCTGGACTGATAAACGTCTTGTTATGATCTTCCAACCGCACCGTTATAGCCGTACTCGCGATCTGTATGATGATTTCGCGAACGTTCTTGAGCAGGTTGATGTCCTAATTCTGTTAGATGTTTATTCTGCAGGTGAGAAACCTATTGCAGGGGCTGACGGACGTTCATTAAGTCGAACTATTCGTGGGCGTGGTAAGATAGACCCAATCTTTGTTGCCGATATCAACGCACTGCCATCGGCTTTAGCCAACGTAATTCAAGGCGGTGACCTTGTTTTAACGCAGGGTGCAGGCGATGTTGGTCGAGTAGCGAAGCAGTTGGAATCGTTACAGTTAGACATTAATAAAATGCAGAACGCGTAACAGAATACTGTCTACAGACTGTGGTCAATCGCTCACTTCTTGCGATTGACCTAAAATTGACCAAAAATCTTATTATCAACGTTTGATAGTTTGATTTTGCTCAGTATAATTCATAGGTTAAAGTAAGTGCTTTTACCTCTATTACGAAGATAGGGAATAGAATTGCGAACCAACGACAGGGAATGCGGGCTTTGGTAGAAAGTACTTTTAGCGAAAACCGCCACCTATTCAGTTTACCGTCGCTCAAGAAACACGCCTTAGGCGGGTCTTTTTTTGTCATGGTATTGCTATTCATTGGGTTTCTTTTCTATACCACACTAACTTGGATGTGGGACGATCAGCGATTGCCTCTCTCCAAAATAGTACTTCAAGGCGACTTAACTTACGTAACCGCTGGTGATGTTCAACATGCCTTTAGCGAGCTAGAGCACATTGGAACCTTCATGTCGCAAGACATCGGTGTGTTGCAAGACAGTTTAGAAGCGTTACCTTGGGTTTCAGTGGTCTCCATTCGTAAGCAGTGGCCAGACACAATAAAAGTATTTTTGACTGAGTACCATGCGGCAGCAATCTGGAACGGTAACATGCTGCTGAATGACGATGGTCAGGTGTTTAATGGTGATATCGGCCTGTTGAAGGGCGATAGAGTTAAGCTTTACGGCCCAGACGGCACCAGCCAAGAAGTGATAGAAAAGTGGCGACAGATAACCCCTTTGATTAACAGTCTAGGGTTAACCGTTACCTCTCTCGTTCTCAATGAGCGTCGCGCTTGGCAAATAATCCTAGATAACGGTATCCGTTTAGAACTAGGTAAAGATTCTTTAGATGAGCGTGTTGAACGCTTCATTTCGCTTTACAACGAACTTGGTAGTAAAGCGAATCAAGTGAGCTACATCGACCTCAGGTATGATACGGGAGCCGCTGTAGGCTGGTTTCCAGAGCAAGAGTTAGAAGAGAGCACAGATGACTAAGACCGCAGATGACAACATAATCGTTGGTCTTGATATAGGCACTGCGACCATATCAGCTCTGGTTGGTGAAATATTGCCTGATGGTCAAATCAATATCATTGGTTCTGGGCAAAGCCCATCCAGAGGTATGGATAAAGGTGGTGTAAACGACCTAGAGTCGGTAGTTAAGTCGGTTCAGCGAGCTATTGATCAAGCAGAGTTGATGGCGGAATGCCAAATCAGCAATGTATTTATCTCGCTATCGGGTAAACATATCGCAAGCCGAATTGAAAAAGGCATGGGCACTATCTCTGATGAAGAGGTGTCTCAAGACGATATGGATCGAGCGATCCATACCGCGAAATCAATTAAAATAGGTGATGAGCAGAGAATTCTGCACGTGATCCCACAAGAATTTACCATTGATTATCAAGAAGGGATTAAGAACCCACTTGGCTTATCTGGTGTTCGAATGGAAGTCAGTGTTCACCTAATTTCTTGCCATAGCGACATGGCGAGAAACATTATTAAAGCTGTTGAACGATGTGGTCTCACAGTAGAACAAATCGTGTTTTCAGGACTTGCCTCAAGCAATGCGGTAATTACTGAAGACGAGAGAGAGCTTGGAGTATGTGTTGTCGATATCGGTGCGGGTACAATGGATATTTCCATTTGGACTGGCGGCGCACTTCGACACACAGAAGTCTTTTCCTACGCAGGAAATGCAGTAACCAGTGATATTGCCTTCGCTTTCGGCACGCCAGTGAGCGATGCTGAAGAGATAAAAGTAAACCATGGTTGCGCTCTGAGTGAACTCGTAAGCAAGGATGACTCTGTTAACGTCCCAAGTGTTGGTGGTCGCCCATCGAGAAGTTTGCAACGACAAACTTTGTCGGAAGTGATTGAACCACGTTACACTGAACTTATGGGTCTCGTTAACCAAACTATTGATACGGTTCAATTACAGCTACGAGATGAAGGTATTAAACACCACCTTGCAGCTGGCGTCGTTCTCACTGGTGGAGCGGCACAAATTGACGGATTGGTAGAGTGTGCGGAACGTGTTTTCCGCAATCAAGTTCGAGTTGGTAAGCCGTTAGAAGTTAGTGGCTTAACTGACTATGTTAAAGAGCCGTATCATTCTACGGCGGTTGGTTTACTTCATTACGCAAGAGATTGTCAGATCAGTGATGAAGGTGATTACAGCGAACCTAAGCGTTCAGCACCTTCTATGTCTGGTTTATTTGGCAAATTGCGTAATTGGATACAAAAAGAGTTTTAACCTGAGTTGCAGGAAAAAACGGAGATAACACATGTTTGAACCGATGATGGAAATGTCTGACGATGCAGTAATTAAAGTCGTTGGAGTTGGTGGCGGTGGCGGTAACGCTGTTGAGCACATGGTACGTGAATCAATCGAAGGCGTAGAATTCATCAGTGTTAACACTGATGCACAAGCACTTCGTAAAACAAGCGTGAGCAGCGTGATCCAAATTGGTGGTGATATCACTAAAGGTTTGGGCGCTGGTGCAAACCCACAAGTAGGCCGTGATGCAGCTCTCGAAGATCGAGAAAGAATTAAAGAAGTTCTAACTGGCGCCGATATGGTATTTATCGCAGCTGGTATGGGCGGTGGTACTGGTACAGGTGCTGCTCCAGTTATTGCTGAAGTTGCGAAAGAGTTGGGTGTGCTGACGGTTGCTGTTGTAACTAAGCCATTTAGCTTTGAAGGCAAAAAGCGTTTAGCGTTTGCTGAGCAAGGTATTGAAGAGCTTTCTAAACATGTGGACTCATTAATTACGATTCCAAATGAAAAGCTACTTAAAGTACTTGGCCGCGGCGTAACTCTGCTAGAAGCTTTCGCAAGTGCAAATGATGTACTTAAAAACGCTGTACAAGGTATCGCTGAGCTAATTACTCGCCCTGGTATGATTAACGTCGATTTCGCGGATGTTCGCACCGTAATGTCTGAGATGGGTCATGCAATGATGGGTAGCGGTATCGCAAAAGGTGAAGACCGTGCTGAAGAAGCTGCTGAAACAGCAATTTCTAGCCCACTACTAGAAGACATCGACCTAGCTGGCGCGCGTGGCGTTCTTGTGAACATCACTGCAGGCCTAGATATGCGTCTAGATGAGTTCGAAACAGTAGGTAATACAGTTAAGGCATTCGCATCTGATAATGCAACAGTTGTGATTGGTACTTCTCTAGACCCTGATATGACAGATGAAATCCGCGTAACTGTTGTTGCAACAGGTATCGGCACAGAGAAAAAACCAGACATTACATTAGTTGCTGGTGGTAAAGCTAAGGTTGCACCAACTCCTCAACCACAGGTAGCGGCTCAAACTGCACCAAAAGTGGAAGAGAAAGTGGCACAACCATTGCAAGAAAAAACTGAGGTTAAACCTCAAGTTAAGCCGCAACCAACAACGTCACCTGTTTCTTCAGGTACAGGCGCTAGCCAAAGTGCAGCACCTAAGGCTGAAAAAGAGAGTGGATACTTAGATATTCCAGCATTCTTACGACGTCAGGCTGATTAACAAATACCCAAAATTTGACTATCGTCGAATTAATGGTAAAATTCGCGGTCGGTAAATACTGACCGTGATTTGTAGCACTGATAACGAGGCAAGCAGATGATCAGACAACGTACTCTGAAAGAAATTGTGAAAACAACTGGTGTGGGTCTCCACTCTGGTCGTAAAGTCACACTTACTCTTCGCCCGGCAGCTGCAAATACAGGTATTGTTTATCGTCGTACAGATGTAAATCCACCTGTAGATTTCCCAGCTGATCCAGCGTCAGTTCGTGACACTATGCTATGTACAGCTCTTGTTAATGACGAAGGCGTACGTATCTCTACAGTGGAACACCTTAACGCAGCTTTAGCGGGTATGGGCATCGACAACATTATTGTTGAAGTAGATGCTCCTGAAATCCCAATTATGGATGGTAGCGCAAGCCCATTCGTATACTTGCTACAGCAAGCGGGTGTAGAAACACTGAATGCAGCGAAGCGTTTTATTCGTATCAAAAAGCCTATCCGTTTTGAAGATGGCGATAAGTGGGCAGAGTTTGTTCCATTTAACGGCTTCCGTATGGACTTTGAGATCGACTTTAACCACCCAGCAATTGAATCTGATGAGCAACGTTTGTTGTTTGATTTCTCTTCACAAGGTTTTGTGAAAGAAATCTCTCGCGCTCGTACTTTCGGCTTCATGCGCGACATTGAGTATCTACAATCTCAAAACCTAGTACTTGGTGGTAGCTTTGATAATGCTATCGTACTTGACGAATACCGAATTCTTAATGAAGAGGGTCTACGTTTTGACAATGAGTTCGTAACTCATAAAGTACTAGATGCGATTGGTGACTTGTACATGTGTGGACACGCTATTATTGGTGAGTTTCGTGCATACAAATCAGGTCACGGCCTAAACAACCAACTACTACGTGCAGTACTTGCTGACGCAGAAGCTTGGGAATGGGCAACATTCGAAGAAGAAGTAGGCTCTCCTGTTGCATTTGCTGAACCAGGAATGGTTCTAGCGTAATTGTTGTTTACAGCAATATAAGATTTCGAAAACCAGGTCATTGACCTGGTTTTTTTGTATCTATTTTCCAGATACAGTGTCGTCAACATCCGAAAGTTGTCTCCCAATGAGCTGCAGTCTGGCTAATCCATCAGCAATTAGAAAGAAAAGTTCCAAGCACATCAAACAAATGGGGTTATAAATGGTTGTTGGTGTGAAAATTACTTACACTAAAGGGCATTAATTTTAACTCAAGCCTTGAAAACTCTACTCTCAAGTACAATATCAAAGATACTAGATTTATCTCAGTATCCTTGGTTAGTAACTGAAGACTAGTTCATAGCTAGTAGAGACACTGACGGCATTTAAAATAGATCGCGGACGATCTGAGAACGAAGAGATTCCAAGCACATGATTACTAAGCTGCTGACAAAGGTAATTGGCAGTCGCAATGACAGAACACTGCGCCGCCTTAGAAAAATTGTAAAAGAAATTAATAACTTCGAACCAACGTTTGAAGCACTTTCAGACGAAGAACTAAAAGCAAAAACGGTTGAATTTCGTGAGCGCTTAGATAAAGGTGAATCGCTAGACCAACTTCTACCTGAAGCATTTGCTACGGTACGTGAAGCGTCTAAGCGTGTTTACGGCATGCGTCACTTTGACGTGCAAATGATTGGTGGCATGGTTCTAAATGCTGGCCAAATTGCAGAAATGCGTACTGGTGAAGGTAAGACTCTTACAGCAACCCTACCAGCTTATCTTAACGCCCTACCTAGCAAAGGTGTTCACGTAGTAACGGTGAACGACTACCTAGCGAAGCGTGATGCGGAAACAAACCGCCCATTATTTGAATTCCTCGGTATGACTGTTGGCGTAAACGTGCCAAACATGGCTCCACCAGAGAAGAAAGAAGCGTACCAAGCGGATATCCTATACGGAACAAACAACGAGTTTGGCTTCGATTACCTACGTGACAACATGGCTTTCCGTGCTGAAGATCGTGTTCAACGTGAGCGCTTCTTTGCTGTTGTCGATGAGGTTGACTCAATCTTAATCGATGAAGCTCGTACTCCACTTATTATCTCTGGCCCAGCTGAAGATAGTTCAGATCTTTACACGCGTATTAACACGTTGATCCCTAACCTTGAGCGCCAAGATAAAGAAGATTCTGAAGAGTACCGTGGTGAAGGTCACTACACCATGGACGAGAAATCGAAACAGGTTCACCTGACTGAAAACGGTCAAGAATTTGTAGAAGAGCTAATGGTCAAAAACGGCCTGATGGAAGAGGGTGACACGCTTTACTCTCCAACTAATATCAGCCTATTGCACCATGTTAATGCAGCGCTGCGTGCACACGTACTGTTTGAGAAAGACGTCGACTACATCGTTACTGAAGAAGGCGAAGTGGTTATCGTTGATGAACATACTGGTCGTACTATGCCAGGTCGTCGTTGGTCTGAAGGTTTACACCAAGCTGTTGAAGCTAAAGAAGGTGTGAAGATTCAGAATGAAAACCAGACGCTAGCATCGATTACATTCCAGAACTTCTTCCGTCTATACGAAAAACTGTCAGGTATGACAGGTACAGCCGATACAGAAGCTTTCGAATTTCAGTCTATCTACGGCCTAGAAACAGTGGTTATCCCAACCAACAAGCCTATGGTTCGTAACGATATGCCAGATGTGGTTTATCGTACCGAAGAAGACAAGTTCAATGCGATCATTGAAGACATCAAAGACCGTGTAGCTGCTGGTCAGCCATCATTGGTTGGTACGGTTTCTATCGAGAAGTCTGAACTACTGTCTAACGCACTGAAAAAAGCAAAAATTAAGCACAGCGTTCTAAATGCTAAATTCCACGAAATGGAAGCAGAGATCGTTGCACAAGCTGGTATGCCGAGTGCGGTAACTATCGCAACTAACATGGCTGGTCGTGGTACCGATATCGTATTAGGTGGTAGCTGGCAGGCACAAGTTGAGAAGCTAGAGAATCCAACCAAAGAGCAGATCGAGAAGATCAAAGCTGACTGGAGAGTAATCCACGATAAAGTGCTTGAGTCAGGTGGTCTGCACATCATTGGTACTGAGCGTCATGAATCTCGCCGTATCGACAACCAGCTACGTGGTCGTTCTGGTCGTCAAGGTGATGCGGGTTCTTCTCGTTTCTACCTATCAATGGAAGATTCTCTGCTACGTATCTTCACATCGGATCGTATGGCTGGTCTTATCCAAAGTGGTATGGACGAAGGCGAAGCGATCGAATCTAAGATGCTTTCTCGCTCAATTGAAAAAGCACAACGTAAAGTTGAAGGTCGTAACTTCGATATTCGTAAGCAGCTTCTTGAGTACGATGATGTAGCCAATGACCAACGTAAAGTGGTTTATGAGCTTCGTGATGAACTGATGAGCTCTGACGATATCAGCGAGATGATCGAACACAACCGTGAAGATGTATTGGCATCAGTGATTGATGAATACATCGCACCTCAGTCTCTTGAAGATATGTGGGATATCGCGGGTCTGCAAGATCGTCTGAAGAATGACTTCGATCTAGACTTTGATATTCAAGGTTGGTTAGACGAAGACGACAAGCTTTATGAAGAAGCATTGCGTGAGCGTATTCTTGCTATGGCGGTTGATTCGTACAAACAGAAAGAAGAAGTGGTTGGTGCTCAAGTACTGCGTAACTTCGAGAAATCTGTGATGCTACAAACGCTAGACGGCCTTTGGAAAGAGCACTTGGCTGCGATGGATCACCTTCGTCAAGGTATCCACTTACGTGGTTATGCTCAGAAGAACCCGAAACAAGAGTACAAGCGCGAGTCGTTTGAACTGTTTGAAGGCCTACTAGATGTACTGAAAACAGACGTTGTTACCATCCTTTCTAAAGTGCGCGTTCAGCAACAAGAAGAAGTTGAAAAGATGGAAGCTCAACGTCAAGCTCAAGCTGAAGAAGCGGCGCGTCGTGCACAAGCGCAACATGCAACAGCTGAAAACCAGCTAGCTGACGATGAAGCTGAAGCAGCATCTCCACAAACGGTAGTGCGTGACGAGCGTAAAGTTGGCCGTAACGAGCCATGCCCATGTGGTAGCGGTAAGAAGTACAAGCAGTGTCACGGTAAAATCGCGTAAGTTTAATGAATCGTTGCTGTAGCGCATGATAGCTGCGTTGGTGGTACTCACTTACAGTCGTAAGCTCCGTGCCACCGCCTTGCTCTCATACACTACAACTTAGCTTCATAAAACTGACAAATAGAATATAAAGAGTCGCTTAGGCGGTAATGCCGTTCACTTAAG